>NZ_JARESU010000033.1:0-87188 GCF_046027075.1 Paraburkholderia sp. RL18-085-BIA-A
GAGCGCGACCATCGCGCCGACCATCAACACATCGCCGTGAGCGAAGTTGATGATGCCCAGAATGCCGTAAACCATCGTATAGCCCAGTGCGATGATGGCGTAAACGCTGCCAAGCACCAGTCCGTTTAGGATCTGCTGGATGAAGATATCCATTTAATGCTCCTTAGCCCGTGCGACTGGATTCGCGTTCTTCATCAGCCGGTGGGCGGTGATGCGCTACGGAATCTCAACGGCACTGCGGGTACTGATGTAAAAGACCGGTAAGGGTTATCCGCCGCCGGTTCGCCCTGACGACCGGGATGCGGTCGCGGGCTTGCCTTTGGACGGATCCAAAAACGGCACCGTTGGGTGGTTCGGTGCCGTCAGGCTGAACGTCCCGTCATCACATCTTCACGACGTCGAGAACGGCTTTCTTGCCGTCCTTGAAGTCGTAAAGCGTAATGGCGCCCTCTTTCAAATCACCCTTGTCGTCGAACGCGATGTGACCGATTACTCCGATGTAATCGGTCGACGGCATCGCAGCCAGCACCTTGGGCGCCTCGATCGAATTAGCGCGCTTCATTGCATCGACGATCACGTACACAGCGTCATACGTGAACGGCGCGTAAATCTGCACCGGCGTGTGGAAGCGGTCCTCGTACTTCTTTTCGAAGTCCGCTCCGCGGTCCATTTTCGAAAGCGCGAGTCCTGCCTCCGAACAGACCAGGTTTTGCACGGCGGTTCCCGCCAGCTCACCCACCTTGTCGGTACACACACCGTCGCCGCCAAGGATTTTTGCCCTGATACCGAGCGCCGCCGCCTGCTTCGTAAACGGCCCGCCCGTCGCGTCCATGCCGCCGAACATGATCACGTCCGGCTGAACACTCTTGATCTTTGTGAGAATGGCCCGGAAATCCGTGGCCCGGTCGTTCGTCGCCTCCCGCGCGACGACTTTCGCTCCGCTCGCCTCGACGGTCTTCGCGAATTCGTCCGCGAGCCCCTTACCGTAGGCGGTTGCATCGTCCACTATGGCGATGCGCTTGGCGCCCAACGCCTTCGTGGCGTAATTGGCGAGCGCCGGCCCTTGTTGCGCGTCGGTGGCGACGACCCGGTAGGTCGTCTTGAAACCCTGCTGCGTGTATGCCGGATTGGTCGACGACGGCGAGATCTGCACGATGCTCGCATCGCTATAGATCTTCGAAGCCGGAATCGACACCCCCGAATTCAGATGCCCGACCACCGCGACCACGTGATCGTCGACCAGCTTCTGCGCGACCGCGGTACCCGTTTTCGGGTCCGCCGCATCGTCTTGCGCGTCGAGCTGCAACTGGATCTTGTGACCGTCGATCGTCAAACCTTGCGCATTGATTTCCTCGACCGCCAGACGTGCGCCGTTTTCGTTGTCCTTTCCGAGATGCGCAATGCCGCCCGTCAAAGGGGCCGCATGACCGATCTTTACGATAGTCGCTTCACTCGCGGGGGCCGCCGCAACCGCAACCGCAGCCGCCGACGCACCCGCTTCCGCCTCGCCTTCCTGTTTCTTGCCGCACGCGGTCAACATCGCAACCGCTGTCGCGATGGACACGGCGTAAGCAAATTTGACTCGCATTAAGTAGGTCTCCTGCGCCTTGCAAAATCCATTGTTCGGGACCTTAAGGCCTTGAGAACGCGCGCATTGTAACTCCAATTTTGGGGCTAACAATATTGTTGAACCGGCAGGGTTTTCCTGCATTGCAACCTTATTTTGGACGCAAGATCCATTAAAAGGCGCAACCTGGTTGCGCCTTTTTTTCGCGCATCAGTTGCACCATGGCCGGAGCCAATGGCATCAAGTGTTGTGGCGCATCGCCGCGATTGCTTGTTACACCGCGCTTCGCGTTAAGTATTACCTTTCGCGCGATATCGAGGATGACGCACTATTTTAGTGCGTCAAAATTCAGCACAACGGATTGACGGTCCAAAAACGGGGACGTATCATCGAAAAAACAATAAAAGGCCGAATCACAATTCAAAAGAAATTGTGCGCAAGGCCACTTAAAGCCGCTTGATCTAGTGATCTGGCACTTTATTGAAGGGAAACTGAGGAGAGGCTACGGACGTAAAAAAAGCGCGCCCTTGAGCGCGCTTTCCTTTCGACACGGCCGGCTAATTGTCAGGCCGGCAGACCCAGTCCTCGCGGCAGCGGAAACGCGATGTTTTCCTCGATGCCGTCAAGCGCGCGCACGTTGCGCACGCCGAGATCGCGCAACCGGGCGATCACCGCTTGGGCCAGCACCTCCGGCGCCGACGCGCCGGCCGTCACGCCGATGCGGCGCTTGCCCTCGACCCAGACCGGATCGATCTGATCGGGAGAATCCACCATATAGGCAGGCACACCGAGCTTTTCGGCCAGCTCGCGCAGCCGGTTGGAGTTTGAACTATTCGGACTTCCGACCACGATCACGACGTCGCATTGTGGCGCCATGAACTTCACCGCGTCCTGGCGGTTCTGCGTGGCGTAGCAGATGTCCTGCTTCTTCGGCTCACGGATAGACGGATACTTCGCCTTCAGCGCGCCGATGATTTCGGCCGCGTCGTCGACCGACAGCGTGGTTTGCGTGACGAACGCGATCCGCTCCGGATCGGCCAGCTGCAAGGCCTGCACGTCTTCGATGTCCTCGACGAGATGCATGCCCTCGCCCGCCTGCCCCATCGTTCCTTCCACTTCCGGGTGGCCCTTGTGGCCGATCATCACGATGTCGAAGCCGTCCTGGCGCATCTTCGCGACTTCGATATGCACCTTGGTCACGAGCGGACAGGTGGCGTCGTACACCCGCAGGCCGCGCGACTCGGCTTCCGAGCGCACGGCTTTTGACACGCCATGCGCGCTGAAGATGACCGTGTTGCCGGCCGGCACCTCTTCCAGCCGTTCGATAAAGATCGCACCCTTCTTGCGCAGATCTTCGACCACATAGGCGTTATGGACGATTTCGTGGCGCACGTAGATCGGCGAACCATGCAGCTTGATGGCCCGCTCGACGATCTCGATCGCCCGATCGACGCCGGCGCAAAATCCGCGCGGCTGCGCCAGCAGAATCTCGGTTTCGGCAAGAGTCGTATCCGTGATGCTCATGTTTACAGAATCCCGATGATTTTCACTTCAAACGCCAGCGCCTGGCCGGCAAGCGGATGGTTGAAATCGAACAGGGCCGACGTCTCGCCGACTTCCTTAAGCACACCGGCGTAGCGACCGCCGCCCGGCGCGTTGAATTCGATCAGATCACCCGGCGAAAAATCCTCGCCGATCATGCTGTTTTCGCGCAGTGTGGCCAGCGACACGCGCTGGATCAGCTCCGGATTGCGGGGACCGAACGCCTGACCCGACGCTAGCTGAAAGGTCGAATGGTGGCCCACCTTCAAACCCAGCAAAATGTCTTCCAGCGGCGGCGCCAGTTGACCCGCGCCGAGCAGCAGCGTGGCCGGCTTGTCGTTGAAAGTGTTGATGACTTCGGCGCCATCGGCAAGGGAAAGCCGGTAATGAAGCGTCACGTGTGAACCGGGCTTCACTTCGGAAATGTCGATGATGCTCATGCAATGCTCGCTCAGTCGAAGCGCGCTCCACGCATGCGCCGCAGACGCAGTTGACGCCGCAGTTCACGCGTGCGGCAGTCCATCGGGGTGCCGTGCGCAAAGCGTCTATTGTAAGCCACATAGCGGGCGGCGGCTTGGGTCAGTCGCGCGCATGGCGGCATGGCCGCGGCGCCGTCCCGCGCCACCAACCCGAAGCGGAGGATTCTATCTATATGACCGATTATGTCTGCACAATTGACGATGCGCCCACGCAGGCGCCGCCGCCTGGTCCGCGGGTGCGCGTCGTCGACCCAGCCGGCGAAAGTGCGCAGCGCGGGCCTTCAGCGCTCGTGCGCGGCAAATGGCACAAAAACGACATGCCACGTGAGCGCTTGATCGAACGCGGGCCCAGCGTGCTTTCGGACACCGAGATGATCGTGCTGGTGCTGGGCTCGGGCCTGCCCGGTCACGACGTGTTCAGCGTCGCGCGGGCATTGCTCGACCGTTTCGGCTCGCTGCGCGCGATGCTCGACGCGACTTACGCGGACTTCGACGGCATCCGCGGCCTCGGGCCGGCGAAAAAGGCGCAACTGCTTGCGATCATGGAAATGGCGCGCCGCTCGCTGGACGATAAAATGCGCAAGCGCTCGCTGATGAACTCGCCCGAAGCCGTGGAAAGCTACCTGCGCCTGCTGATCGGCGGCCGTCCACAGGAAGTTTTCGTGTCGCTCTTTCTCGACGCCCGGCATCGGCTGATCCGCTGCGAGGAAAGCGCGCAAGGTTCGCTCACGCGCATGGCGGTGTATCCGCGCGAAATCGTGCGGCGCGCGCTGAGCGTGAACGCCGCGAGCCTGATCGTCGCGCACAATCACCCCTCGGGCGCCGTCCAGCCGAGCGCGAGCGACTGCCGTCTGACGCACACGCTGCGGGAGGCGCTGGCTTTGATCGACGTGCAACTGATCGACCATCTGGTGATCGGCGCCGACAGCGTCTACTCGTTCGCGCGCGCCGGCTGGCCATGATTGCGCACGAACCAGGGCCGTACGCGCGATATGCCGTGTCCGGCATCGCAAATAAGGTTTGATTTTGCGGCTTTTTTTCCGCTATAATTCCGGTTTGCCTATTTCCAACCCCCTGTTCCGAAGCCATCAAGGCGTTCCGGGAAGGACCAAGCGACTCTAGTTCCAGGAACTTAAGCGCGGCTCTTTTCGGGAAACTTTCACGGCGTTCGAACTCAGAATTAGCGTATTAGGAGTGCTCTCATGGCACGCGTATGCCAAGTAACTGGGAAAGCGCCGATGAGCGGCAACAACGTTTCCCACGCGAACAACAAAACCAAGCGCCGGTTCCTGCCGAACCTGCAAAACCGCCGCATTTGGGTGGAAAGCGAAAACCGTTGGGTGCGTCTGCGCGTCTCGAACGCCGGCCTGCGCCTGATCGACAAGAACGGTATCGACGCTGTGCTCGCAGATCTGCGCGCACGCGGTGAAGCCTAAGGAGTAAATCATGGCGAAAGGCGCACGCGACAAGATCAAGCTGGAATCGACCGCAGGCACGGGTCACTTCTACACGACGACGAAGAACAAACGCAACATGCCGGAAAAGATGCTGATCAAGAAATTTGATCCGGTCGTCCGTAAGCACGTTGACTACAAAGAAACGAAGATCAAGTAAATCTTGGTTTCTGCCTGACGAAGGCAAAAGACATGCAAAAAAGCCTCGCACCCGCGCGAGGCTTTTTTGTTTTTGCGAGTCCTTACTGCGTCGGCATGCGTCGTTTATCGGGTCTCCTCCCTCTCGATCAGTCTTATCTTGTTCGGCCAGCTTTCCCTCGTCCGCTGCCACGCGTATCCTTTCTCGTTTTAGCGGCGGGCAAATGCGCGCCGTCACGGCAAAACGAAAGACGGAGATGTAGGCAATGGAATTCGATGTGGCGATTGTCGGTAGCGGTCTGGCTGGTTTGAGCGTCGCGCTCAATCTTGCGGAGACCCGGCGGGTTGCGGTGATCGCCAAGCGATCGATGACCGAAGGCGCAAGCGACTGGGCGCAAGGCGGCATCGCCGCGGTGCTGGATTCGGCGGACAGCATCGAAAATCACGTGAGCGACACGCTGGTTGCCGGCGGCGGCCTATGCGACGAGGCGGCCACTCGCTTCATCGTCGAGCATGGGCGGGCCGCGATCGAATGGCTGATCGGGCAAGGCGTTCCGTTCACCAAAGATGACGCCGCCGAACTTGGCTTTCATCTGACGCGCGAAGGTGGCCATAGCCATCGCCGGATCATTCATGCTGCGGATGCGACTGGCCACGCCGTAGTTGCCACCCTCAGCGAACGCGTGCGCCGCCACCCTAACATCACGCTGCTCGAAGATCATTACGCGATCGATCTGATTACGTCCGACCGCCTCGGTCTGCCCGGCCGCCGTTGTCATGGGCTGTACGCGCTCGATCTGCAAAGCGGCCGGACTGTAACGATCGAAGCGCCGCATACGGTGCTCGCCACCGGCGGCGCCGGCAAGGTTTATCTCTACACCACCAACCCCGACACGGCGACGGGCGACGGCATCGCGATGGCATGGCGGGCCGGCTGCCGCGTGTCGAACATGGAATTCATTCAATTCCACCCGACCTGCCTGTTCCACCCGTACGCCAAGTCGTTTCTCATCTCGGAAGCGGTGCGCGGTGAAGGCGGTGTGCTGAAGCTGCCGGACGGCACGCGTTTCATGCCGCATCACGACGAGCGCGCCGAACTCGCGCCGCGCGACATCGTCGCGCGTGCGATCGATTTCGAAATCAAGAAGCGCGGCATCGACTGCGTGTACCTCGACATTAGCCACCAGCCGCCTGAATTTCTGCGCGAGCACTTCCCAACGATTCTGGCTCGCTGCCAGGAGTTCGGCATCGACATCACGAAGCAGCCGATCCCGGTCGTGCCGGCCGCGCACTACACGTGCGGCGGCGTCGTCACCGATCTGGCGGGCCGCACCGACCTAGCCGGACTGTATGCCGTCGGTGAGACGTCCTGCACCGGCCTGCACGGCGCGAACCGGCTGGCCAGCAACTCGCTGCTCGAATGTCTCGTGATCGGCCGCTCCGCTGCGCAAGCGATCGAGGAAGAAGGCTTCAGCGCGGCCGTCCATGCGCCGTTGCCGGACTGGGATGAAAGCCGCGTCTCCGATCCCGACGAGGAAGTCGTGGTCGCGCACAATTGGGACGAACTGCGCCGGCTGATGTGGAATTACGTCGGCATCGTGCGTACCGACAAGCGGCTCGCGCGCGCGAAGCATCGGCTCACGCTACTGCGCGACGAGATCCATGAGTATTACGCGAACTTTAAGGTCAGCCGCGATCTGCTCGAACTGCGCAATCTGGTCGACGTCGCGTCGCTGATTGTCGAGGGCGCGCGCGCACGGCGTGAGAGCCGCGGCCTGCATTTCAGCCGCGACTGGCCGGCCACCTTACCCAAAGCACTGCCGACGGTTCTATCGCCGGAATACGTGCGCAATCGCACCGTGTGATGACTCTGAGTTGAAACAAAAAAGCCATCGCCGGATGAATCCGGCGATGGCTTTTCTCCAAGGTCTGCTTGCGCTAACGCGCAAGCGTCACACGATCCGCATCGAGTAATCCGTTGCGCGCACGTCTTTCGTCAGCGCCCCGATCGACACACGATCGACGCCCGTTTCCGCGATCGTCCGCACGGTCTCGAAGTTCACGCCACCGGACACCTCCAGCACCGCCCGCCCCGCCGTGATGCGGACCGCATCGCGCATCGCGTCGAACGAGAAGTTGTCCAGCAGAATGGATTGCGCGCGATGCGCCAGCGCGGTCTCCAATTGCTCGAGCGTCTCGACTTCAATCTGGATCGAGACTCCCGCATTCAACGCGAGCGCCGCGTCCATCGCCGCACCCACACCGCCTGCGGCGGCAATGTGGTTCTCCTTGATCAGAATGCCGTCGTACAACGCGAGCCGCTGATTCGCCCCGCCGCCCACGCGCACCGCGTACTTCTGCGCGAGCCGCAAGCCAGGCAAGGTCTTGCGCGTGTCGAGAATGCGCGTGTGCGTGTGAGCGATCGCGTCGACATAGCGGCGCGTCGCGCTCGCCACGCCCGATAGCAGTTGCAGGAAGTTCAGCGCATTGCGCTCCGCGGTCAGCAACGCGCGAGCGGGGCCGAGCAGTTCGCATACCGGCGTATCCGCGGCCATCCGGTCACCTTCGCGGTAGAGCCACTGCACCTCGATACGCGAATCGACCTCGCGCATCACCGCGTTGAACCACGGCACACCGCACAGCACCGCGTCCTCACGAACGATGATGCGTGCATTGCGCATGTCGTCGGCGGGAACAAGGCGGCCGGTCTGATCGCCCGCGCCGATATCTTCGGCCAGCGCGTCAGCGACATTACGCGTCAGCGCGGCATCGAACGCCGCGCCGTACTGCGCGTGAATCTCAGCGAACAGCGGCGACACCGCGTCGGTCCGATTGCGCCCAAGCGCTTCCTGAACGGCCCCCATTACGCTGCCCCCACGTTCGAATACAGTTGTGCGTCGCGCGCAAGATCGCCGCTTGCCTGTACGCGCTTCTTGTGACGCGCGGCAAAATCCAGCATCCGGTCGATCGGCAAACGCGCCCGCTCGCCGATCGCCCGATCGACGAAAATTTCGTTGTGGCCGCGCTCGAGCACGTCGGCCAGATTCGCGAGGCCGTTCATCGCCATCCACGGGCAATGCGCGCAACTCTTGCAGGTGGCGCTATTGCCGGCCGTCGGCGCGGCGATCAGCGTCTTGCCCGGCGCGGCGAGTTGCATCTTGTGCAGAATGCCGAGGTCGGTCGCGACGATGAAATGCGTCGCGTCGAGTTTTTGCGCGGCGTCGATGAGCTGAGTGGTCGAACCGACCACATCCGCTTGCGCGACCACGTTAGCCGGCGATTCCGGATGTACGAGCACTTTGGCGCCCGGATATTCGGCGCGCAGCAGATCGAGTTCGATACCTTTGAATTCGTCGTGCACGAGGCAAGAGCCCTGCCACAGCAGCATGTCCGCGCCGGTCTTGTTCTGGATGTAGCTGCCGAGATGCCGGTCCGGCGCCCAGATGATCTTTTCGCCGCGTGCGTGCAGATCAGCGATGATCTCCAACCCGATCGACGACGTCACCATCCAGTCCGCGCGCGCCTTGACCGCCGCGTTGGTGTTCGCATACACGACCACCGTGCGATCCGGATGCGCGTCACAGAACGCGGAAAATTCGTCCACCGGGCAGCCAAGGTCGAGCGAACAGGTCGCGTCCAGGTCCGGCATCAGAATGCGCTTGTCCGGACTGAGGATTTTCGCCGTCTCGCCCATGAAGCGCACGCCTGCCACCACGAGCGTTTGCGCCGCGTGATCGCGTCCGAAACGCGCCATCTCGAGCGAGTCGGCTACGCAGCCGCCGGTCTCGTCGGCAAGCTCCTGCAACTCCGCGTCGACATAATAGTGTGCGACAAGCACAGCCTTTTCGCGCTCAAGCAATGCACGGATGCGCGCCTTCAGCGCCACCTTCTCTGCCGCCGACGGCATGTCGGGCACCTTCGCCCACGCCTGCCCGATCCCGCAGGTTGTGCCCTGCGCTTGCGGCCGGTCATATTCGACCGTCCTGATCGCCTGTTGATCCATGATTTCCTCTGCCTTCGCTCTGCCGCCGCCGACCGTCAATCTCGTGTCGTTGCAATTTCCGCGGCCCAAAAAGCAAAACCCCGCCAACGCGGGGTTTTGTGACGTAACGAAATTTTAATGGATTTCGCGATCAAGCATAACGACGCAGTCGCATCGCGAAGTCTTGTAGCGCTTTGATACCGCTCTGCTCAGCGCGATGACACCAGTCCTGCAACTGGATCAGCAATTGGTCGCGCGACGTGTTGGAGCGCTCCCACATTGCCGCGAGTTCATTGCGCATGTCGATGTAGGTCTTGAGCTTCTGGCTGTTCGCGAAGATCTGCGGCAACAGACGCTTCTGCGGCTCGTCGAGCCCCGCTTCTTCCTTATGGAACCAGCTGCGGGCGCCACGCATGACCTGATACTTCTCGCGTGCGCCGACTTCCTTCAGATGCGCCAGCTCTTGACGATACGCGCGCTTGAGCGCCTTACCGTAGCGGGCCATCACTTCATAGCGGTTTGCCAGCACGGCCTGCAGCGTGTCCTGATCGAGCACCAGCTTGCCGGTGGTCAGACGCGGCGTAGGCGCGACCTTCTTCACCTTGGCCAGGCGCAACGCCGACATGATGCGGATGTACATCCAGCCGATGTCGAACTCGTACCACTTGTTCGACAGCTTGGCCGACGTTGCATACGTGTGGTGATTGTTATGCAGCTCTTCACCACCGATGATGATGCCCCACGGGAAAATGTTGGTGCTCGCATCCGACGAATTGAAGTTGCGATAGCCCCAGAAGTGCGCGAGGCCGTTGACCACACCGGCGGCCCAGAACGGAATCCACACCATCTGCACGGCCCAGATCGTCAGTCCGACGACGCCGAACAGCGCGACGTTCAGCACCATCATCAGGCTCACGCCAAGAATCGGGTACTTGGTGTACACGTTGCGCTCCATCCAGTCGTTCGGCGTGCCGTGACTGAATTTGCGCATCGTTTCTTCGTTCTTCGCTTCGGTGCGATACAGTTCCGCGCCTTCGAGCAGCACCTTCCAGATGCCGCGCGTTTGCGGGCTGTGCGGATCTTCTTCGGTTTCGCACTTGGCGTGGTGCTTACGGTGAATCGCGGCCCACTGGCCGGTCAGCATGCCGGTGGTCATCCACAGCCAGAAGCGGAAAAAATGACTGGCGATCGGGTGTAGCTCCAGTGCGCGGTGCGCCTGGCAGCGGTGCAGATAGACCGTCACCCCGATAATGGTAATGTGCGTCGCGACCAGCGTGTACACGACGAGTTGCCACCACGAGAAGTGCAGCAGGCCGTGGGCAAGGAAATCAAGCAAGGAATTCAACAAGGCAATTTACCTGTGGAACAAGAGATACGAGGCACACGCAAAAGGCGCGTGTCAAGAAAGTGAAAGCATACAGCGGGATTGGACGATATTCTACTTGAAGCGTTCCAAGTGTTTGTAACAAATAGGGATTTTTTGTGCGGTATCAAGTGCACCCAAGCCCGCCGACGCTAAATATAGCCTTGCCGGCAGGTTCGTTATGCCCCGTCAGCGGGCGCTCTCCGCCTGACTGGCCGCGGGAGCGGTCATTGTTACCGGCACCAGGCTCGCGTCGGCAGCGTTGCCGACGATTCGCACTTCGCGTTGCGCGAACGGAATCGAGATGCCGTGTTCTAAGAACAGTCGCCAGATGTTACGGTTCACGGTCGAGCGCACACCCGAGGTCCCGGTTGCCGCGTCCTCGATCCAGAAGTCCAATTCGAGATTGATGCCGTCCTGGCCGAAGCTCGCCAGATACGGCGTCGGCGCCGGCTCCCGCAGCACGCGCGGCACGCCCTCGGCGGCGCGGGCGAGCAAGCCCATCGCGTGCTCGACGTCGGACGCGTACGCGACCTGCACGGCCACCTTCGCATAGCCGCGCGTCAAATACGATGACTGGTTCTGCACCACGTCCGTAATCAGCTTTTCGTTCGGAATCAGGGTCTCGATGCCGTCCAGCCCGCGCACCACCGTATAGCGGGTGCGGATCTGCGTGACCATGCCTTGCAGGCCGCTCACGTTGATCGTGTCGCCGATGCGCAGCGACCGGCGCCGAGACGACCTTCTCGACGAGGAACAGCCACGGATGGATCTCGCCGTCCCGGCTAAAGACCGTCGCGCGAAGAAAAACACGATGTAGATCAAGCCGATGCCGAACAGCGGCACGAGCGCCAGATCGAGCAGCGAGGTGTGCATGAACTGGCCGGTGATCGCACGGGCGAGCCACACCAGCGCTGCGCCGATCAGCGGGAAGGCCGCGCGATTCAAGCTTTCCGCGCCAAACTGCAAGGTCTGGTAGCGCGACTGCCGGCGCAGTTCGAGCGTGCGGCGCAATAGACGCGCGAGCAGCCACGCGATGGCGAGCGTCGCGAGCAGGATGCCGGCCTGCCACAGCATCACGGGCTGGCCGAAGTCGCGCGCGAGGTCGCCGAACATGTGAGAGAAAATGCGGTTTTCCATGATGTCGACGGAATCGTCTGCACGCGCGGGTTGAGCTGCGAACCCGCGCGCGCCGGCCAAAGCCCGTTGCGCTTAGCTCTGGCGTTCCAGCACGGCGGCGAAGAAGCCGTCGGTCGCGTGACGGTGTGGCCACAGCGACAGGTAGTCGCCCATTTCCAGCTCGATGCGCTGCTCGGCCAGCACGTCGCGCGCGGGCACCAGTGCGAAGTCCGGATGATTGGCGAGGAACTGCTGCACCACCGCTTCGTTTTCAGCTTCGAGAATCGAACAGGTGGCGTAAACGAGCCGGCCGCCCTTCTTCACCAGACGTGCCGCGCTCGCCAGAATCGACGCCTGCTTCGGCGCCAGCTCGGCGACCGAATCCGGCGACTGGCGCCACTTCAGGTCCGGATTACGGCGCAGCGTGCCCAGCCCGCTGCACGGCGCGTCGACCAGCACGCGGTCGATCTTGCCGGCCAGGCGCTTGATCTTCGCGTCGTGCTCGCTGTCGATCAGCACCGGATTCACGTTCGACAGCCCGCTGCGGGCGAGGCGCGGCTTGAGCTTGGCCAGACGCCGCTCGGAGATGTCGAACGCGTACAGACGACCGGTGGAGCGCATCGCCGCGCCCAGCGCCAGCGTCTTGCCGCCCGCGCCCGCGCAGAAGTCGACGATCATCTCGCCGCGCTTGGGCGCGACCAGCGAGCACAGCAACTGGCTGCCCTCGTCCTGCACTTCGAGCCAGCCGTGCTGGAACGCGTCGAGCTTGGTGAGCGGCGGCTTGCCGACCACGCGCACGCCGAACGGCGCGAACGGCGTCGCGCCGGCCTCGATGCCGGCCTTCGACAGCGCGTTCAGCACGTCGTCGCGGCTCGCCTTGATCGGGTTCGCGCGCAGATCCAGCGGCGCTGGGTAGTTCAGCGCGGCGGCCAGTTGCGCCAGTTCCGCGGCTTCGAAACGCTTGCTCAGCGCCTGATAGATCCAGTCGGGCAGATTCAGGCGAATCCGCAGCGGCAGGCTTTCCGGGTCGATCATCGCGACGTGCTCGAGCCACTTCGACTCCGCGTCCGACACGAACGGCTTGAGCGCCGAGCGCCCCGCCGTCTGCATCAGGCCCAGCAGGGCCATGCGGCGCGCCGGGCTGCCCGCGCCGCTTTCCGCGAGGTGGGCGAATTCCATCCGGCGGCGCAGCACCGCGAACACCGCCTCGGCGATCACGCCGCGCTCGCCGTGGCCGAGTTTCGGATGCGCGCGGAAGAACCTGCTGGTAGTGGCGTCGGCGGGGCCGTTGAGCCTCAGGACTTCAGCCAGCAAAGTCTCGGTTTGTCCAATCAGAAAACCATGCAATCTCATGCGCCCTCTCCGGCGGTGTGACCGGCAAAGAGCCATTGCGGCTCCGGCGGCGTAAGCGTGACACGCAGACCGTCGAGCGCAAGACGCCCCTCGACGAACCAGCGCACCGCGCGTGGATAAATGATGTGTTCGGTTGCCAGCACGCGTTGGGCGAGCGTGGCAGGGGTGTCGCCGGTTTCGACGGGGACGGCCACCTGCGCGACGATCGGCCCGTGATCCAGCCGCGACGTGACAAAATGCACCGACGCGCCGTGCAGCCGCACGCCCGCGTCGAGCGCCTGCTGATGGGTTTTGAGGCCCGGAAAGCTCGGCAACAGCGACGGATGCACGTTCAGCATGCGCCCGGTGTAACGGTCGACGAAGCCGTCCGTGAGCACTCGCATGAAGCCGGCGAGCACCACCAGGTCCGGCGCAAAGCCGTCGATTTCTTTTGCGAGCGCGGCGTCGAAGCTGTCGCGATCGGGAAACTGGCGGTGGTCGACCACCGCCGTGGCAATGCCGTGCGACGCCGCGAACGTAAGGCCCGCGGCGTCAGGACGGTTGGCAATCACGGCAGCGACTTGCGCCGGCCAGCCTTCGTCCGAACAGGCCCGGACAATGGCTTCCATGTTGCTTCCCCGCCCCGAAATCAGGATGACGAGTTTTTTCATGGGCGGATTTTATCATTCGGCAACATCCAAACCGCGACGCGAGAGCCGTCCATTGCGCCGAGCGTTTATAATCGTTTGTTTTGCGGCATCCCGGCCACCCTACTGCCATCCGTTATCGTGAGAGTCTTCCGCGGTCTTCCCAATGCCGAAAGCCGTGCGCCCTGCGCATTGACCATCGGCAACTTCGACGGTGTCCACCGCGGCCATCAGGCTTTGCTCGCCCATGTGCGCGCGGCCGCCGATGCGCGCGGCCTGCCCGTCTGCGTGATGACCTTCGAGCCGCACCCGCGCGAATTCTTCAATCCGGCCGGCGCGCCGCCGCGCATCGCGATGCTGCGCGACAAGCTGGAGGCGCTGCGCACCAACGGCGTCGACCGGGTGGTGGTGGAGCACTTCAATCACACGTTCGCGAGCCAGTCGCCGGACGCCTTCGTCGAGCGGATCATCGTGAACGGCTTGCATGCGCGCTGGGTGATGATCGGCGACGACTTCCGCTACGGCGCGAAACGCGCGGGCGACTTCGCGTCGCTGAAGGCTGAAGGCCAGCAGTACGGCTTCGAAGTCGAGCAGATGGCCACGGTCGCCGATCCGTCAGGTGCGCGCATCTCCAGCTCGGGCGTGCGCACGGCGCTGGTGGCAGGCGACCTCGACGCTGCCCGTGCCGCGCTGGGCCGCGCCTATGTGATCAGCGGCCACGTCGTGCACGGCATGAAGCTCGGCCGCGATCTCGGTTTCCCCACGCTCAATCTGCCGATCGCCCACAAGCGTCCGGCGCTCGCCGGCATCTTCGTCGTGCAGGTGCACGGCGTGGCAGAGGAACCGCTGCCGGGGGTCGCGAGCCTCGGCCTGCGCCCCACCGTCGACGACTCCGGCCGCGTGCTGCTCGAAGTTCACCTGCTCGACTGGCACGGCGACGCGTATGGCAAGCTCGTGCGCGTCGAATTTTTGAAGAAGCTGCGCGACGAGGAGAAGTACGTCGACCTCGAAACGCTGACCGCCGCCATCGCGCGCGACGTCGCCAATGCGCGCGCGTGGTTCGCGGCCATCGGCGCCGGCACGCCGGGCAGCCGTTCCGCCAGTTTCGCCACCTCGGCCACCGACCGAATTAGATAGCCGCCGCGGTACGGGCGGGCGCCTGGCGCCACGCGTACCGTCGCTGCGCGCATCGAAAGGCGGCCGTGGATCACGACATGCCTGCCGGGCGCGCCCAACAATGCCCTCGCGCATCGCGCGCAACCCGCGCCCCGCTGCGCATAGAACGAATTCACCGCGACCACATCATGAGCAACAAGAAAGCCGATTCGAAACCGCAGTCACGCTACCCGGTGAACCTGCTCGACACGCCGTTCCCGATGCGCGGCGACCTGCCCAAGCGCGAGCCGCAATGGGTCAAGGAATGGCAGGAACGCAAGGTCTACGAGACGATCCGCGCCGCCAGCCGTGGCCGCAAGAAGTTCATCCTGCACGACGGGCCGCCGTATGCGAACGGCGACATCCACCTCGGCCACGCGGTCAACAAGATTCTTAAGGACATGATCGTCAAGGCGCGCAATCTGGCGGGCTTCGACGCGGTCTACGTGCCGGGCTGGGACTGCCACGGCATGCCGATCGAAATCCAGATCGAAAAGCAGTTCGGCAAGTCGCTGCCGGCGGCCGAAGTGATGCAGAAGGCGCGTGCCTACGCGACCGAACAGATCGAGAAGCAGAAGGTCGGCTTCCGGCGCCTGGGTGTGCTCGGCGACTGGGACAACCCGTACAAGACGATGAACTTCACGAACGAAGCCGGCGAAATCCGCGCCCTCGCGAAAATCATGGAAAAGGGCTACGTGTTCCGCGGCCTGAAGCCGGTCAACTGGTGTTTCGACTGTGGCTCGGCGCTCGCTGAAGCGGAAGTCGAGTATAAGGACAAGACTGACCCGACCATCGACGTGCTGTTCGGCTTCGCAGAGCCGGAAAAGACCGCCCAAGCGTTCGGGCTGAATGCACTGCCGCGCGACGAAGGCGGCATCGTGATCTGGACCACCACGCCGTGGACCATTCCCGCCAACCAGGCGCTGAACCTGCATTCGGAAATCGTCTACGCGCTGGTCGACACGCCGCGCGGCCTGCTGATCCTCGCGCAGGAGCGCGTCGAAGCGTGCCTGAAGCAATACGGACTGGAAGGCACGATCGTCGCCACCACGCCGGGCGCGAAGCTCGTCAACCTGCGCTTCAATCACCCGCTCGCATCCGCGCACCCGGCTTACAAGCGCACCGCGCCGGTCTATCTCGGCGACTACGTGACGACCGAAACCGGTACGGGCGTCGTGCACTCGTCACCGGCGTACGGCGTGGAAGACTTCGTGTCGTGCAAGGCGCACGGCATGGCCGACTCGGACATCATCAATCCGGTGATGGGCGACGGCCGCTACATCGAATCGCTCGCGCTGTTCGGCGGACTGTCCATCTGGGCGGCCAATCCGCAGATCGTCGAAGCGCTGCAGGGCGCCGGTTCGCTGCTGCGCACCGAGAAGTACACGCACAGCTACATGCACTGCTGGCGCCACAAGACGCCGATCATCTACCGCGCGACGTCGCAATGGTTCGCCGGCATGGACGTGAAGCCGAACGACACCGACAAGACCTTGCGCGAGACCGCGCTCGAAGGCATCGAAAACACCGCGTTCTATCCGGCGTGGGGCAAGCAGCGTCTCTTTAGCATGATCGCCAACCGCCCGGACTGGACGCTATCGCGCCAGCGCCAATGGGGCGTGCCGATGGCGTTCTTCGTGCACAAGGAAACCGGCGAACTGCATCCGCGCACGCTTGAATTGCTCGAACAGGTCGCGCAACGCGTCGAGCAGGCCGGCATCGAAGCGTGGCAAACGCTCGACCCGCGCGAACTGCTCGGCGACGACGCCAACATGTACGAGAAGAACCGCGACACGCTCGACGTGTGGTTCGATTCGGGCACCACGCACTGGCACGTGCTGCGCGGCTCGCATAAGAATGAACTGCAATTCCCGGCCGACCTGTATCTGGAAGGCTCGGACCAGCACCGCGGCTGGTTCCATTCGTCGCTGCTGACCGCGTCGATGCTGGACGGCCGCCCGCCGTACAACGCGCTGCTCACGCACGGCTTCACTGTCGACGGCGAAGGCCGCAAGATGAGCAAGTCGCTCGGCAACGGCATCGATCCGCACGAAGTGGCGAACCGCCTCGGCGCGGAAATCATCCGCCTGTGGATCGCGTCGACCGATTACTCGGGCGAACTGGCGATCTCCGAGGAAATCCTGAAGCGCGTCACCGAAGGCTATCGCCGCATTCGCAACACACTGCGCTTCCTGCTCGCAAACCTGTCGGACTTCGACTTCGCGCAACACGCGCGTCCGGTGGAAGACTGGCTGGAGATCGACCGCTACGCGGTGGCGCTGTCGGCGAATCTGCAAAACGACATCCTGTCGCACTACGAGAAGTACGAGTTCCACCCGGTGGTCGCCAAGCTGCAGACGTTCTGCTCCGAAGACCTCGGCGGCTTCTATCTGGACGTGCTGAAAGACCGCCTGTACACCACCGCGGCGGACTCCGTCGCGCGCCGTTCGGCGCAGACCGCGCTGTACCACATCGCGCACGGCCTGCTGCGCGTGATGGCGCCGTTCCTGTCGTTCACCGCGGAAGAAGCGTGGAAGGTGTTCCAGCCGAACAGCGAGACCATCTTCACCGAGACGTATCACGCGTTCCCGGCCGTGCCGGAGGCCGGCGCGCTGCTCGACAAATGGACGCTGCTGCGCGCCGTGCGCGGCGACGTGACGAAGGCGCTGGAAGAAGCGCGCGTCGCGAATCTGATCGGCTCGTCGTTGCAGGCGGAAGTCGAAATCCGCGCGAGCGGCGCGCGTTATGACGCGCTTGCGAGCCTCGGCGACGACCTGAAGTTCGTGCTGATCACGTCGGCCGCGAACGTCGTGAAGGTCGGCGGCGAAGCGGACGAAGGCGTCGAAGTCATCGCCTCGAAGTACCTGAAGTGCGAACGCTGCTGGCACTATCGCGCGGACGTCGGCGCGAACGCGGAGCACCCCACGCTGTGCGGCCGCTGCTTCAGCAATCTGTTCGGCAACGGTGAAGCGAGGAGCGCGGCATAATGGCGAGAACCATGTCGAAAACCTCGTTGAAAACGTCCACCGGCGGCAGTTCGCTGGCACCTTGGCTGGGCATCGCGCTGATCGTGATCCTGTTCGACCAGTTGACGAAAATTGCGGTGCAGAAGGTGTTCGCCTACGGCGTCGCGCATGAGGTCACGCCGTTTTTCAACCTGGTGCTCGTGTACAACCGTGGCGCGGCGTTCAGCTTCCTCGCGATGGCGGGCGGATGGCAACGCTGGGCGTTCACCGCGCTCGGCGTGGTGGCCGCATTGGTGATCTGCTATCTGCTCAAGCGCCATAGCGGGCAGAAGATGTTCTGCACGGCGCTTTCGCTGATCCTGGGCGGCGCGCTCGGCAATGTGATCGACCGGCTCGCGTATGGGCACGTGATCGACTTCCTCGATTTCCACGTGCGCGCGTGGCACTGGCCGGCGTTCAATCTGGCCGACAGCGCCATCACGATCGGCGCGATCCTGCTCGTGATCGACGAGTTGCGACGCGTGCGCGGCTCGCGCTAACGCAACTCAGGCAAGCGCTGAGGTCCGCGCTTGCGTCCGCTTTGAAAGATGCGGCGACGGGGGGTGCAACGCCCCGCCCTGCTGCCCGCCACCACGCTTAGTCGGAGGCTTTCGTTGGCAACCGCAGAACTCGCAGGAAAACACCTCGTCCTCGGCCTGACGGGCGGGATCGCCTGCTACAAGATCGCCGAACTCACGCGTCTCCTGACCAAGGCCGGTGCGACCGTGCAGGTCGTCATGACCGAAGCGGCCACTCAATTCATCACGCCCGTCACCATGCAGGCGCTCTCGGGCCGTCCGGTCTACACGAGCCAGTGGGACGGGCGCGTGCCGAACAACATGGCGCACATCGATCTGTCGCGCGAAGCGGACGCGATCGTGATCGCGCCCGCGTCCACCGACTTCCTCGCCAAGCTCACGCACGGCATGGCCGACGACCTGCTGTCCACGCTGTGCGTCGCGCGCGATTGTCCCCTGCTTGTGGTCCCGGCGATGAACCGGCAAATGTGGCAAAACCCGGCGACGCAGCGCAACGTCGCGCAACTGCGCGCGGACGGCATCGAAGTGCTGGGCCCCGACTCGGGCCCGCAGGCATGCGGTGAAATCGGCGATGGACGCATGCTCGAAGCCGCGGCCACTTACGAAGCGATCGCGTCGTTCTTCTCGCCGAAGATTCTGTCCGGCCGGCGGGTGCTGCTGACCGCCGGGCCGACTTTCGAACCGCTCGACCCGGTGCGCGGCATCACCAACCGCTCCAGCGGCAAGATGGGTTTCGCACTGGCCCGCGCCGCGCAACAGGCAGGCGCCGAAGTACACCTGGTGGCCGGCCCGGTCTCGCTGGAAACGCCGTGGGGCGTGTTCCGCGAGGACGTGCAAACCGCGCAGCAAATGCATGATGCAGTGATGCGCGCGGTCGCCGACGCCGATATCTTCATCGGCGTCGCCGCGGTGGCCGACTGGCGCGTCGATCACGCGAGCGAGTACAAGATCAAGAAGACCGCCGAACAGGCTTTGCCGAGCTTCACGTTCGTGGAGAATCCGGACATTCTGGCCTCGGTGGCGAACCTGCCGCATCCGCCGTTCGCGGTCGGCTTCGCGGCGGAAAGCGGCAACCTCGAGGTGCATGGCGAACAAAAGCGCGTGCGCAAAAACGTGCCGCTGCTGATCGGCAATCTCGGCCCGCTCACCTTTGGTCTCGACGATAACGAAGTGATCCTGTTCGAAGCCGGCGGCGCAACGAAGCTGCCGCGCGCGGACAAGCTGACGCTCGCACGTGCGCTGATCGCGGAAATCGCGAAGCGTCTGCCCGACACGAGCCTGATTCGCTGACTCGGACCGGCGTATTGACGTAGGCGCCGCGCGTCGCTCTGAAGAATGGAATCATCTGGAGCCGTACTGACATGACGCTACTTTCCGTGCTCGATCAAACGCCCGTGATCGCCGGGTGCTCGGTGGCGGACGCAATTGCCGCCACCGTCGACCTCGCGCAACTCGCCGACGACCTCGGCTACACACGCTACTGGTGCGCCGAGCATCACGGCTTGCGTGGCGTCGCGAATCCGGCCCCCGAGGTGATGCTGGCACGTCTCGGCAGCGTGACGCGGCGCATTCGCCTCGGCTCCGGCGGTGTGATGCTGCCGTACTACAGCCCGTTCAAACTCGCCGAGCAATTCATGATGCTGGAGGCGCTATTCCCCGGTCGAATAGATCTGGGCGTGGGGCGCGCGCCAGGCGGCGACATGCGCACGGCGCAAGCGGTCGCCGCCGGTGAATACAACCGCGGCGACATTTTTCCACAGCAGGTGGCCGATCTGCTCGGCCTGATGCATGGCACGCTGCCTGAGGGCCACATCGCGCAAGGCGTGCTGCTGCAGCCGCAGATCGACACGCGCCCGAAAGTGTGGATGCTCGGTTCGAGCGAGTTCGGCGGGCTGCTCGCGGCGCAACTCGGCATCCCCTTCTCGTTCGCGCATTTCATCAACCCGCATTTCGGCGCGCGAGTTGCGCTCGCTTATCGTGAGCGCTTCCAGCCCAGCCCGGAAGCGACGCAGCCGTACCTCGCCGCCGCCGTCTTCGTGATCTGCGCGGATACCGAGCAGGAAGCCGCCGACCTCGAAAAAGCCGTCGATCTGCGCCGCGTGCAAATGGCGTATGGCCTGAACGAACCCATCCCGAGCATCGAACAAGGCATCGAGCAGGAGTACGGGGAGCGCGACCAGCTCGTAATCGACCGGGAAAAGCAGCGCAGCATCATCGGCACGCCGGAGTTCGTCAGCGAACGGCTGCACGCGCTGCAGGAACAGTTCAAGGCCGACGAGCTGATCGTGCTGAGCGTCGCGGGCAGCTATCGCGCGCGGACGCGCTCCTATGAACTACTCGCCGACGCGTTCCAGCTCGGCTCAAACACCACGCCCTAACCTCACTTCAACCTGCATGAAACTAGACCTGAAGATCCTCGATGCGCGCATGCGCGAACAACTCCCGGCTTACGCCACCACCGGCAGCGCGGGTCTCGACTTGCGCGCCTGTCTCGACGAACCATTGACGCTCAAGCCGGGCGAAACCGCGCTGGTGCCGACCGGTCTCGCGATTCACGTCGGCGACCCCGGCTACGCGGCGCTCATTCTGCCTCGTTCCGGATTGGGCCATAAGCATGGGATCGTGCTCGGCAATCTGGTCGGGCTGATCGACTCCGATTATCAAGGCCAACTGATGATTTCCACATGGAATCGCGGCGAGACGGCGTTCGTGCTCAATCCGATGGAGCGTCTTGCGCAACTGGTGATCGTGCCGGTCGTGCAAGCGAACTTCAACATCGTCGACGACTTCGAGGAAAGCGAACGCGGCGCAGGCGGCTTCGGCAGCACCGGCAAGCATTGATCGCCATTGTCTCGGTTCGCGAGGCGCGGGCCGAGGCGAATCGGAGCGCAAAGGTCAGAAAGCAAAAAGCAGAACGGCGCGGGGTTGAACCCGCGCCGTTCTGCTTTCGGATCAAACGAAACGCGAACTTCGCGTTTCTTCGACGCCTTACTCGACTTCCACTGCTTCCGGATTCGGATTGCGCGGCGCCGGATGCTCGTCGAAGGTCAGCTGCACCTTGTCTTCCGCATCCACGTCGACCGATACCCGGCCGCCGTTCATCAGCTTGCCGAACAGCAGTTCGTCGGCCAGCGCACGACGGATCGTGTCCTGGATCAGACGCTGCATCGGCCGCGCACCCATCAACGGATCGAAACCGTGTTTGGCGAGGTGCTGGCGCAACGCGTCGGTGAAGAGCGCATCGACCTTCTTCTCGTGCAGCTGATCTTCCAACTGCATCAGGAACTTGTCGACCACACGCATGATGATTTCTTCGTCGAGCGAGCGGAAGCTGATCGTCGCGTCCAGACGGTTACGGAACTCAGGCGTGAACATGCGCTTGATGTCGACCATTTCGTCGCCGGCTTCCCGGCGGTTCGTGAAGCCGATCACTGACTTGCCCATCGCTTCGGCGCCCGCATTCGTCGTCATGATGATGATGGCGTTGCGGAAATCCGCCTTGCGGCCATTGTTGTCCGTCAGCGTGCCGTGGTCCATCACCTGCAGCAGCACGTTGTAAATGTCCGGATGCGCCTTCTCGATTTCGTCGAGCAGCAACACGCAATGCGGCTTCTTCGTAACGGCTTCGGTCAGCAGACCGCCCTGGTCGAAACCGACATAGCCCGGCGGCGCGCCGATCAACCGGCTGACCGCATGCCGCTCCATGTATTCCGACATGTCGAAGCGGATCAGCTCGATGCCCAGCGTGAACGCGAGCTGCTTGGCCACTTCCGTCTTGCCGACGCCCGTGGGGCCGGAGAACAGGAACGCGCCGATCGGCTTGTCCAGCTTGCCGAGGCCCGCACGCGCCATCTTGATCGCGGCCGACAGCGCGTCGATGGCCGGGTCTTGCCCGAACACCACGCTCTTCAGATCGCGATCGAGCGTCTGCAACTTGCTGCGATCGTCTTGCGACACGCTCTGCGGCGGGACACGGGCGATCTTCGAGATGATTTCCTCGATCTCGTTCTTGCCGATTGTCTTCTTCTGCTTCGACTTCGGCAGAATGCGTTGCGCAGCGCCCGCTTCGTCGATCACGTCGATCGCCTTGTCCGGCAGATGACGATCCGTGATGAAGCGTGCCGACAACTCAGCCGCCGCCGACAGCGCGCCCGACGAATACTTCACGCCGTGATGCTCTTCGAAACGCGACTTCAGGCCACGCAGGATCGCCACCGTCTGCTCGACGGTCGGCTCGGTCACATCAACCTTCTGGAAACGACGCGACAGCGCCGCGTCCTTTTCGAAGATGCCGCGATATTCGGTGAACGTAGTGGCGCCGATGCATTTGAGCGTGCCCGACGACAACGCCGGTTTCAGCAGGTTCGACGCGTCCAGCGTTCCGCCCGACGCGGCGCCCGCGCCGATCAGCGTATGAATTTCGTCGATGAACAGGATCGCGTGCGGACGTTCCTTCAATTCCTTGAGGACCGTCTTCAGGCGTTGTTCGAAGTCGCCGCGATACTTGGTGCCGGCGAGCAGCGCGCCCATGTCGAGCGAATACACCTGCGCATCCGCGAGGATGTCCGGCACTTCGCCGCGCGTAATGCGCCACGCGAGCCCTTCAGCGATCGCCGTCTTGCCGACGCCGGCCTCGCCGACCAGCAGCGGATTGTTCTTGCGGCGGCGGCACAGCACCTGCACCACGCGCTCGACTTCCGACTCGCGCCCGATCAGCGGATCGATGCGGCCGTCTTTCGCCATCTGGTTCAGGTTCTGCGTGAACTGGGCGAGCGGCGTTTCCTTCTGCGCGGCGGCCTCGTCGGACTCGGCATTCGCGTCGCTCGCTTTGGCGGCGTCCGTGCTGCTCGTCTTGGCGATGCCATGCGAGATGAAATTAACCACGTCCAGACGCGTGACGCCCTGCTGTTGCAGGTAGTACACCGCATGCGAATCCTTCTCGCCGAAGATCGCGACCAGCACGTTCGCGCCGGTCACTTCCTTCTTGCCATTCGAGGTGGACTGCACATGCATGATCGCGCGCTGGATCACACGCTGGAATCCCAGCGTGGGCTGCGTGTCGACGTCATCCGTGCCGGGCACGGTAGGCGTGTTGTCATGAATGAAGTTGCGCAGGTTCTGGCGCAGATCCTCGATATTGGCCGCGCATGCACGCAACACCTCAGCCGCTGTCGGATTGTCCAACAGTGCCAGCAAAAGATGTTCGACCGTTATGAACTCGTGCCGCGCCTGGCGTGCTTCCATGAACGCCATGTGCAGGCTGACTTCCAGTTCCTGGGCAATCATGCTTCCTCCATCACACACTGCAGCGGATGCCCGGCCTGCCGTGCGTGGGTAACGACTTGCTCGACTTTGGTCGACGCGATGTCCCGCGTATAGACCCCACAAACTCCCCTGCCCTCGCGATGCACCTTCAACATCACCTGCGTTGCGGTTTCACGATCTTTATTGAAATATTCCTGCACGATCATCACGACAAATTCCATTGGCGTGAAGTCGTCATTCAGCAGCACCACTTTGTACATGGATGGCGGCTTGAGTTTCTTCTCCTGCCGCTCCAGTACGGTGCCGTCCTGCTTGTCCGGGATAATCGCCATACACCCATTCTAAACAACTAGGACAGGCCCGCAATCCTGTCAAAACCCGGCCAGCCGGCCGATGAGCCCGTTCGCTACCGCCTGAGGGGTATTGACCCGCCATGCATACGCGATTCGACGAGCCGATTGCGGAGCCGGCCCCTATCCTGTGAAGCAGCGCGGCCGTGTTGCACCGCAGTCGGATCGAGTATCGCACAACCTGCCGGAGCTGGCTGATGGCGCTCGCCTTGGCCTTGCTGCGGCGGGCGGCCGTTAGAACAGCATGTGAGTCGATTATGCGACTTTTCAAGACCGCTCGCTTGCGCAACCGCACATAACGGAAGCGGGAAAAACCCCTGGAAAGTGCCTGTTTGCAACGCGACAACGACATCTCAAAATTTTCTTGACACTCGAATAAAGAGCCCCAACAATCAAGCTGGCACTTTTTTCACTGAGCCATAATTTCGAAAAAATGCCGATGGTGAGCTTATGAGGAGGGAGCGGCTGCTCGCGCGGTCGCGGAGCTTTTCGAGGGCTCGTGGTAGTGACATGAGTTACAGGGGAAGTTGGAATGGCAACTGGTACGGTCAAATGGTTCAATGACGCAAAAGGTTTCGGATTCATCACGCCCGACGAAGGGGGTGAGGATCTGTTTGCACACTTCTCGGCCATCCAGATGAATGGGTTCAAGACCCTCAAGGAAGGCCAAAAGGTGACCTTCGAGGTCGTGCAAGGCCCGAAAGGCAAACAGGCATCGAACATTCAGGCACCCGCCTGAGGCTGTTCGTTCCCGTCCTTTGAAACCCGGCCTCGTGCCGGGTTTCTTTTTTGTGGCCGACGAATCCCAAATATCGGACATTTCGGCACTAAAAAAAACCCGGCCACCTCGCGGCGCCGGGGTTTTTTATGCGAACTGGGTCGCCCCGTTCGCATCGCTGCATAGCTTCGTTCTACATATTCTCGATCAGCACCTGTCCGAAGCCCGAGCATGACACCTGCGTCGCGCCTTCCATCAGCCGCGCGAAGTCGTAGGTGACGCGTTTTTGCAGAATGGATTTTTCCATCGACGCGATGATCAGGTCCGCCGCTTCGGTCCAGCCGAGGTGGCGCAGCATCATCTCCGCCGAGAGAATTTCCGAGCCCGGGTTCACGTAGTCTTTGCCCGCGTACTTCGGCGCGGTGCCGTGCGTCGCTTCGAACATAGCGACCGAGTCCGACAGATTCGCGCCCGGTGCGATCCCGATGCCGCCAACCTGCGCGGCCAGCGCATCCGACACATAGTCGCCGTTCAGGTTCAGCGTGGCGATCACGTCGTATTCAGCCGGGCGCAGCAGGATCTGCTGCAGGAACGCGTCCGCGATCACGTCCTTCACCACGACGTCGCCGCCCGTCTTCGGATTCTTGACCTTCATCCACGGACCGCCGTCGATCAGTTCCGCGCTGAATTCCTTCTGCGCCAGCGCATAGCCGTAGTCGCGGAACGCGCCTTCGGTGTACTTCATGATGTTGCCTTTGTGCACCAGCGTGACCGAGCGGCGATCGTTGTCGATCGCATACTGGATCGCCTTGCGCACCAGACGCTCGGTGCCTTCGCGCGACACCGGTTTGATGCCGATTCCCGACGACTCCGGGAAGCGGATCTTCTTCACGCCCATCTCTTCCTGCAGGAACTTGATGACCTTCTTCGCCTGTTCCGATTCGGCGGCCCATTCGATGCCCGCATAAATGTCTTCCGAGTTCTCGCGGAAGATCACCATGTTGGTCTTCTCCGGCTCGCGCACCGGCGAAGGCACACCCTTGAAATACTGCACCGGCCGCAAGCACACATACAGGTCCAGCTCCTGGCGCAGCGCGACATTCAGCGAACGGATGCCGCCGCCGACCGGCGTGGTGAGCGGCCCCTTGATCGACACTACGTATTCCTTGAGCACCTGCAGCGTTTCTTCCGGTAGCCACACGTCCGGGCCGTACACCTTGGTGGATTTCTCGCCCGCGTAGATCTCCATCCAGTGGATCTTTTTCTTGCCTGCGTAGGCCTTCTCCACCGCCGCATCGACGACCTTGATCATGACCGGCGTGATGTCGAGACCCGTGCCGTCACCTTCGATGAACGGAATGATCGGCTGGTCGGAAACATTGAGCGAGAAGTCGGCGTTGACAGTGATCTTGTCACCACCGGTAGGAACCTTGATGTGCTGATACGACATGATCGGACTCCAGTGAAGGCTGTGCAGAAAGCACATGGGAGACTGCGAAAATGGGCGCTCCTCGCTACGCGCAATGCCGGACGCCGTGCAAGCGGCCTGGCCGCTATTCTAGCCCACGCGCTGGCCGCGACGAGGCCGCAACGGCTCGGGGTTTTCCAACATGGACGAAACCTGCCACCGGCCGTGCCCTTGCCTCTCATGTCATTTATAAGACATGGGAATGGCCGTTTCAGTTTATGCATTATCATCGCGCCATTCATCACCAAAGCGGCGGCTTTTCTGCAGCCTTCGCGACGCTTCAGCCGCGGCGGTGTCCGCGCGACCTTGATCCACTTCCTCTATGCGCCTTCTCGCACTGAACAAACCGTTCGGCACCATCTGCCAATTCTCGCCGCACGAGACACGCGCGTCGCTGGCCGACTGGGTCAAGGTGCCTGGCGTCTATCCGGCGGGCCGCCTGGACTCCGACAGCGAAGGCCTGCTGCTCCTCACCGACGACGGCGCACTGCAAGCGCGTATCGCCGAGCCGCGTCATAAGCTCGTCAAACGTTACTGGGCGCAAGTGGAAGGCGCGGTCGATCCGGCCACGTTGAAGGAGCTCGCGCGCGGCGTCGATCTCGGCGATTACGTGACACGCCCCTGCCGCGCGGACTATGTCGAGCCGACCGACACACTATGGACACGCACGCCGCCGATTCGCTATCGCGCCGCGATACCGACCACATGGATCGAGTTATCGATCACCGAAGGCAAGAACCGTCAGGTGCGTCGGATGACAGCCGCAGTCGGTTTTCCCACGCTGCGCCTCGTGCGCGTAGGCATCGGCGCGCTCGATATTTTTTCACTCGGACTTCAACCCGGAGAGAGTGTCGAATTGTCGTCGAAGGCACCTTGGGAAGGTGTCATCTGAACCCGGGCGCTGTCGTCAAAAACTGTCACGTGTAGCAGCTTTTCTTTGCAAAAAGAAACAGCTAAGCCGTTGTATCGGCAAACAAAAACACGCGTGAAACCATCGCGCAAAAAACGTGAAACAAATCCGCATTTGCATCGCGCTGTCGCGATGCAAATTTTCCGGAAAATTCGCGTCAACCGCTGCGCAAGCTCACGCGTTATTCGACCCAGATGCCGCCCGAAGCTATCCGGCATTCAGCCTTAAGGGCCTTTGCACAAGCCGCTCGCGCGGTGAACGCAGGGAGTCTGAGCGCTAAGCAGACGTGTCGAAAAAAAAATTTTTGTTCGATACGGCTGTCAACCGAAAGGTGGATGGCACGTTTACCGACATGACTCTACATATAACCGGGTCATTTGGTTAATTAACTAAAGCTGAGGATTCACAAAATGAACAAACTGATCGCCGCTCTGGTCGCTGGCCTCTTCGCAACGGCAGCATTCGCACAAGCTTCGGCACCGGAAGCAGCTCCGGCAGCTCCGGCAGCAGCTTCGTCGGCAAAGAAGACCACGAAGCACGCTCACAAGAAGTCGCACAAGAAGGCAGCATCCGCTGCTGCAGCTTCGGCAGCATCGGAGTAAGTTTGTCGTAAAAACGCAGTCAAGAACTAGCTTCATTGCCGTTCTTACGGCGTTGTAAGGCAGATCACCGCAAGGCGATCTGCCTTTTTGTTTTTGACGCGCTCGCGTAACATTCGCGAGTTAATTTCCAGCAAGGAGTCATGCCGTGCGATTTTCCATGCGCTCGTTGATTGCGCGTTTCGCCGTTGCCGTTGCACTGCCGCTCGCCGCGTTGTCGTTCGCCGCCACCACTGCCGCCCCTGCTCATGCACAGCAGATGCCGCCGGGCGCGAAACAGCCCAGCGAATTTCCGCGAGTGAAACTGACTGCGGGTATGTTCGTGATCGACGCCGCCGTCGCGGCCAACGACGCGGACCGTGAACAAGGTTTGATGTATCGCACGAAACTCGGCCCGAACGAAGGCATGCTGTTCGTGTTCAACGAAAACGCCGGGCATTGCTTCTGGATGAAGAACACGTTGATCCCGCTGTCGATCGCGTTCATGCGCGCGGACGGCACGATCACCGACATCGACGAGATGCAGGCCGAGACCACCAACAACCACTGCCCGACGAACAACGGCGTGTTTGCGCTGGAGATGCCCAAGGGCTGGTTCACGTCGAAGGGCATCAAGCCGGGAATGCAGATCCAGGGCTTGCCGGCCGTTCAGCAATAAGCCGGGTGGGCGGCGGCGCGCGCCGCCACCGCACCACGTGCCGCTTCGTTTCACCGATTGCGCAAAAGCCGGTGCCTGTGTCAGGCCACCGGCTTTTTCATTGCGGCAGCGCCGCACTGTCGCACCTGGCGCCCCCCGCGCTACCGCGCCGAAGCCCCCGCCAGCCGGCACTCGCGCCGCCTGGCAAGATTCCTGCAAAAGCCGGGCCGACGCGCTATCCTAGTAATCTCAGTAAAGCAGCACCCAGGCTCGCCGGGTAACATAGACTGCCATCCGGCGAGCGTTTCAGGCGCGCTATTCCAAGGAGGTTCACGTGCCCCGCAAGACTCCCATCGAGCGCTACCGGAATATCGGCATCAGCGCTCACATCGATGCCGGCAAAACCACCACCACTGAACGCATCCTGTTCTACACCGGCGTGACCCACAAGATCGGCGAGGTTCACGACGGTGCGGCGACGATGGACTGGATGGAACAGGAGCAGGAGCGCGGCATCACCATCACGTCGGCGGCCACCACCGCCTTCTGGAAAGGCATGGCCGGCAACTATCCCGAGCATCGGATCAACATCATCGACACCCCGGGCCACGTCGACTTCACGATCGAAGTGGAGCGCTCGATGCGCGTGCTCGACGGCGCGTGCATGGTGTACGACTCGGTCGGCGGCGTGCAGCCGCAGTCCGAAACGGTGTGGCGCCAGGCGAACAAGTACAAGGTGCCGCGTATCGCGTTCGTCAACAAGATGGACCGCGTCGGCGCGGACTTCTTCCGCGTGCAGCGGCAGATCGGCGACCGCCTGAAGGGCGTCGCGGTGCCGATCCAGATTCCGGTCGGCGCGGAAGAACACTTTCAGGGCGTGGTCGATCTGGTCAAGATGAAGGCGATCTTCTGGGACGAAGAGAACCAGGGCATCAAGTTCGAGTACCGCGATATTCCGCCGGAACTAGCGGCCACCGCGAAGGAGTGGCACGACAAGATGGTCGAGGCCGCCGCCGAAGCGAATGAGGAGCTGCTGGACAAATACCTGCACGGCGGAACGCTGACCGAAGAGGAAATCAAGCACGGCATCCGCGCGCGCACCATTGCCAATGAAATCGTGCCGATGCTGTGCGGCAGCGCATTCAAGAACAAAGGCGTGCAGGCCATGCTCGACGCGGTGATCGACTACCTGCCGTCGCCGGTCGACGTGCCGGCGATTACCGGTCACGACGAACACGACAAGGAAATCGAGCGTCATCCGAACGACACCGATCCGTTCTCGGCGCTCGCGTTCAAGATCATGACGGACCCGTTCGTCGGCCAGCTGATTTTTTTCCGCGTCTATTCGGGCGTGGTGAATTCGGGCGACACGGTCTACAACGCGATCAAGGAAAAGAAAGAGCGCCTCGGCCGGATCCTGCAGATGCACGCGAACGAGCGCAAGGAAATCAAGGAGGTCTACGCGGGCGACATCGCCGCGGCGGTCGGCCTGAAGGAAGCGACCACCGGCGACACGCTGTGCGATCCGAACCACGTGATCATCCTCGAAAAGATGATCTTCCCGGAGCCGGTGATCTCGCAGGCCGTCGAGCCGAAAACCAAGGTCGACCAGGAAAAGATGGGCATCGCGCTGAACCGTCTCGCGCAGGAAGACCCGTCGTTCCGCGTGCAAACGGATGAGGAATCCGGCCAGACGATCATCTCCGGGATGGGTGAGCTGCACCTGGAGATTCTGGTCGACCGGATGAAGCGCGAGTTCGGCGTCGAGGCGACCGTCGGCAAACCGCAGGTCGCGTATCGCGAGACGGTGCGTAACAAGATCGAGGACGTCGAAGGCAAGTTCGTCAAGCAGTCGGGCGGCCGCGGCCAGTACGGTCACGCGGTGCTCACGCTCGAGCCGGCGCCGCAAGGCAAGGGCTACGAGTTCGTCGACGCGATCAAGGGCGGCGTGATTCCGCGCGAATACATCCCGGCGGTCGACAAGGGCATCCAGGAGACGCTGAAGGCCGGCGTGCTGGCGGGCTATCCGGTGGTCGACGTGAAGGTGACGCTGACCTTTGGTTCCTACCACGACGTCGACTCGAACGAAAACGCGTTCCGCATGGCCGGCTCGATGGCGTTCAAGGAAGCGATGCGCAAGGCCAAGCCCGTGCTGCTCGAACCGATGATGGCCGTCGAGGTGGAAACACCGGAAGACTTCATGGGCAACGTGATGGGCGACCTGTCGAGCCGTCGCGGACTCGTGCAGGGCATGGAAGACATCGCCGGCGGCGGCGGCAAGCTGGTGCGCGCCGAAGTGCCGCTCGCGGAGATGTTCGGCTACTCGACGTCGCTGCGCTCGGCCACCCAGGGCCGCGCGACCTACACGATGGAGTTCAAGCACTACGCCGAAACGCCGAACAACGTCGCCGAGGCCGTGATCAACGCGAAGCACAAGTAAGCGCTGCAATGAACACGTCGCGTGCCGCGCGCGGTCAAGGCTGCTCCACGCTCGCGACTCGAAGCCCGCTCCCTGTGAGCGGGCTTTTTTTTCGTGCGCCCGCGCCGCTAGCGCGGCGTGTCCACCCACCCGTTTTTTGACCGTGCAAAAATGCCGGACGGCGCCGCGCCGATCGACGCAAAAGCCACGCCGAGGAGGAGACATCATGAGCCAGGATCACGAACACCCGCACTACCGGGCCGATCAACCGGCCGCGCCGGTCGATTGGCGCGAGCACGGCGTAAAAGTCATCAGGGGCGACCAGCTCGACAGCAACACCGCGCAAACGCCGGGCATGAATCGCGCCGCCGCGATCAACGCCGCGCGGGTCGGCGCGCAGAAAATCTGGGCCGGTACCGTGACGATCCATCCGAACGCGAAGACCGGCGCGCATCATCACGGCGCGCTCGAAAGTGTGATCTACGTGGTGCGCGGCCAGGCTCGCATGCGCTGGGGCGAACACCTGGAGTTCACGGCGGAAGCCGGCCCGGGTGACTTCATTTTCGTGCCGCCTTATGTGCCGCATCAGGAAATCAATGCGAGCACCGACGACCCGCTCGAATGCGTGCTGGTGCGCAGCGACAACGAAGCGGTGGTGGTCAACCTGAACATCGACGCGGTGGAAGCGCCCGAAACAGTCTACTGGGTCGATCCGATTCACAAGCATCCGCACGATCATTAACTCCTTGCCCCGCGACTCATGACGCCGACCGCTTCGCTGCGCCCTCGCCTGCTTTCGCTGTACGCCGTGTTGATCGCCGCCAATCTCGGCGCCTGGGGCTGGGCGCTGATCGCGTTTCGCCATTACCCGCTGCTGCTCGGCACCGCGCTGCTCGCGTATGGCTTCGGCCTGCGTCACGCGGTCGACGCCGACCACATCGCGGCGATCGACGCGGTCACGCGCAAGCTGATGCAAACCGGCAAGCGGCCGCTCGGCGTGGGCCTCGCGTTTTCGCTCGGACACTCGACGATCGTGATCGCCGCGACGATCGGCATCGCGTGGACCGCGCATTCGCTGCACGGACGGTTCGAGACCTTCAAGGAAGTGGGCGGTACGCTCGGCACACTCGTGTCCGCGACCTTCCTGCTGGTGCTCGCGGCCGTCAACCTCGTGATTCTGCGCGACGTGTGGCGCCGTTATCGCCACGTACAGCGCGACGGCGAACTGGCTGCGCAAACAGTGGGTTCGGTCGCACCGGCCGGGCTGCTGTCGCGCGCATTGCGGCCGCTGTTCCGGCTCGTCACGAAAAGCTGGCACATGTACCCGGTCGGCGTGCTGTTCGGACTCGGCTTCGACACCGCTACCGAGATCGGCTTGCTGGCGATTGCCGCGTCCCAGGCCGGCACCGGTTTGCCGCTGTATTCGATTCTCGTGTTCCCCGCGCTCTTCACCGCGGGCATGACGCTGGTCGATTCGACCGACAACGTGTTGATGGTCCACGCCTACGGCTGGGCAATGGACGATCCGAAGCGCAAGCTCTACTACAACGCCAGCATCACGTTCGTGTCGGCGCTCGTGGCGATCGTGATCGGCGGCGTCGAAGCGCTGGGGCTGATGTCGGACAAGCTCGGTTTGAACGGAGGCCTATGGGACACGGTCGCGCGCGTGAACGAGCGCTTCGGCGCGCTCGGCTATGGAATCGTCGCGGCCTTCATGGCGTGCTGGATCGGCTCGGTGCTGTTTCATCGCTGGCGGCGCCCGGCTGGGGTCGCGCGGTAAATCCGATCCCTCGCGCGCGATGCAACCGGTAAAGATGCCGGCGCGGCATCGGCGATTCGTCCGTGACGGCAGAGGCCGCGTATGAGCCGTAGGCGTCGAACGTTGTGGCGACCGTTGTGGCCACGATACACAGCGGCTCTTTTATCGGCCAATCGGCGAGCCAGCAATGCCCCAGGCGCGCCGGACCAATGAGCAATCGCTTACACTGAAACCGCTTTGCGCAGGCTTTCGCCTGGGTCATCACAGCCGCGTGTCAAAGGCGTACGCCACGCCGCGCGCATCCGGCGCGGCTTGTCAGAACCGGCAACAGAACGGACTGGACTCTCCATCGATGAAAAATCCCGCGGACCGATTTCTTGCACTCGACGCAGCCCGTCACACCGCCGACGCCTACGGCAACCACGCCATCGACGAATTTCTCGCGGGCCGCCTCACGCGACGCGAACTGCTGCGCCATGCGAGCGTGATCGGTTTGGCGCTCGCTGGCGGCGGTGTGCTGAACGCGCCGCGAGCGCGGGCGCAAGGCGCGCCGGCCGCATCCAATCAGACGATCCGCGTCGCGCATCTGACGCCCGCCGGCGCGGTCGATCCTCTCACCGTGACCGACGCCGCCAGTCTCGCGCTCCTGAACCAGACCGGCGAGTTCCTGATCGACGACGACGGCGAGAAGCTGATGCTGAAACCGGCGCTCGCTGTTTCGTGGAAGCCGAACGACAAGGGCGACGTGTGGACCTTCGCGCTGCGCCCGAACGTCAAGTTCCACGACGGCCAGCCGTTCACCGCGAAAGACGTGGTCGCCACCTTCGACCGCCTCGCCGATCCCGCAAGCGGTTCGGCGGCGCTCTCCGTGCTCAAGGGCGTGCTGTCGAAAGGCGGCGCAAAAGTGGTCGACGATCACACGGTCGCGTTTCATCTCGACGCGCCGAACGGCAACTTCCCGTACTACGTCTCGTCGGACAATTACAACGCCGTGATCCTGCCCGCGAACTACGCGGGCGGTTATGAAAAGACCTTTATCGGCACGGGTCCGTTCAGGTTCGAGAAATTTCAGCCCAAGGTCGGCGCATCGTTCGTGCGCAATCCCGACTACTGGGGCGAAAAAGCGTTACCACAACGCGTACAGTTTTCCTTCTATGCCGACGAGCAGGCCCAGTTGCTCGCATTGCAAGGCCATCAGGCGGACGTGATGGGCACCTTCACCGTGCAGGGCGGCGCCGGCATTCTGAACAATCCGGACTACAAGGCGGTCGGGGTGAAGTCGAGCGCGCATCGGCAGATTCACATGCGCAACGACAACCCTCTGTTCAAGGACAAGCGCGTGCGTCAGGCGCTGGCGTTGTCACTCGATCGCGACGTGCTGGTGCGCGGCCGGTTGAAGGGCCGCGCACAACTCGGCAACGACAGTCCGTTCGCGCCGGTGTTTCCGTCATCGGATGCGGGCGTGCCGCAACGCAAGATCGACATCGCGAAGGCGAAGCAACTGCTTGCACAAGCTGGCGTGGCGAACGGCTTCGACGTGACGCTGACCACCGAAAAATACATGGAGATTCCCGATCTCGCGGTGGTCGTGCAGAACGCGGCGAAGGCGATCGGCGTGCGCATCAATCTGAAGGTGGAGAGCCAGTCGCTCTATTACGGCGCGGGTACGCCGGGCAAATCCGACTGGCTCGACTCGCCGCTCGGCATCACCGACTACGGCCATCGCGGCGTGCCGAACGTGTTCCTGAACGCGCCGCTCACCAGCACCGGCACGTGGAATGCCGCGCACTTCAGGAATCCGCAATACGATCAACTGGTCGCGCAGTTCGTCGCGGCAATCGACCTCGCGTCACAGCAGAAAATCTCCGCGCAGATCCAGACGCTGCTGCTCGACGAAACGCCTATCATCATCCCCTTCTTCTACGATCAGCTGATCGCGATGCGCAAAGGCGTGAACGGCGTGCGCTTCACCGCGCTCGCGCAACTCTATTTCGACCGCGCGGTGCTGAGCGCGTAGGCACCGCCGCAGCCTTCGACAGGAGCCCACGATGTCGGCCACGGCCTCCCCTTCCGCCTCCAGCGCTTCGAGCGGCAACGCGGGCCGCGTCGCGCGCTTTCTCGCCGTGCGCGTGGGCTTGTCGTTGATCACGTTGTGGCTGTTGTCGGTGATCGTGTTCGCGGGCGGCCAGCTGTTGCCCGGCGACATCGGCCGCGCGGTGCTCGGGCCGCTCGCCGATGCGCGGGCGGTCGCCGCGCTCAACCATCAGCTCGGCGCGGACCGCCCGCTCGTCACGCAATACGTCGAGTGGATCACGCATTTTGTGCGCGGCGACATGGGGCTCTCGTACGCATATCGCGAGCCGGTCGCGCCATTCATCGTTGACGCGCTCGCACATTCGGCGAAGCTCGGGCTGCTCGCGTTCATCGTCGTCGTGCCGCTCGGCATTGCCGGCGGCGTGTGGTCGGCGATGCATGCGGGGCGTTGGCTCGATCGCACGATCAGCATTGCCGGTTTGTCGGCGACCGTGGTGCCGGAATTCGTTTCGTCGATCGTGCTGATTCTCGTGTTCGGCGTATGGTTGCGCTGGCTGCCCATCGAAGCGTCGTATCCGCCCGAAGCCAGCGCGCTCGAACAATTGCGGCATCTGGTTCTGCCGGTGCTGCCGCTGGTGCTGGTGTTCTTCGGCTACATCGCGAGAATGGCGCGCGCGGGCACTGTCGACGCGCTCGACGCGGACTACACGCGCACCGCGATCCTCAAGGGCTTGCCGCGCCACATCGTGATCTGGCGGCACGTGTTGCGCAACGCACTGCTGCCGACCATCACCGTTGCCGCGACGCAGCTCGGCTATATGATCGGCGGGCTGGTGGTGGTCGAGACGCTGTTTCACTATCAGGGCATCGGCTCGCTGATCTACAACGCCGCCAAGGCGAAGGACTTTCCGATGCTCGAAGCCGGCGTGCTGACGATCGGCGTTGTCTATACGCTCGCGAATCTCGTTGCCGATGCGCTGCATGTGCTGCTCAATCCGCGGCTGCGCGTCAGGAGCGCCGAATGAGCGCCGTCGTTCCGCCGACTCAAGCTTCACCCGCCGAGCCGCGCTTTCAACTACTGCGCGAGCTGTCGCGTTCGCCGACCTTCGTGGTGGGCGCGATCATCGTCGTGTGGTGGGTGGTGTGCGCGCTCGCGGGCCCATGGATCGTGCGCCTCGACCCCTATGCGTCCGATCCGCTCAATTCGCTGCTGCCGCCCGATCGCACGCACTGGTTCGGCACCGACCAGCTCGGCCGCGACGTGTTCTCGCGCGTGATCGTCGGCGCCCGCGACATCCTGACCATCGCGCCGCTCGCGACCCTGCTCGGCACGGTGGCGGGCACGGCGCTCGGTTTGATCGTCGGCTACTTCGAGGGCTGGGTGGATAACGTGGTGGGCCGCGCGATCGACGCCGTGCTCGCGCTGCCGCTCGTGATCGTCGCACTGCTCGCGCTGGCCGCGGTCGGCGCGTCGAACTTCACCGTGATCCTCGTGATCGGCATCACCTTCACGCCGATCACCGCGCGCACCGTGCGTGCCGCCGTGTTCGCGGAACGGCATCTGGACTACGTGGCCGCCGCGCAATTGCGTGGCGAACGCGCGCCCTACATCATGTTCGTCGAGATCCTGCCGAACGTGCTGCCGCCGATCATCGTCGAGGCGACCGTGCGGCTCGGCTATGCGATCTTCGCGGTCGCCACCTTGTCGTTTCTCGGCTTCGGCATTCAGCCACCTTCGGCCGACTGGGGTCTCGCGCTGTCCGAGTCGTACACGCTGATGGCGGGCGGCGCATGGTGGACCGTGGTGTTCGCGGCCGGCGCGATCGCCTCGCTGGTGGTCGGCGTGAACCTGATCGCCGACAGCGTGCAGGGAGTGCTCGATCGATGAGCGTCGCACCGCCTACTCCCGCCACCCCGTTCGCCGCCTTCGACGTGTCGAAGAGCGATCGCACGGACGCGCTGACGGTCGTCGGCCTGACGGTCACGTACCGGATACGCGGACGCGATCGCGAAGTGCTGCAGGACGTGTCGTTTCGCGTGCGGCGCGGCGAAGCATATGGGCTCGTCGGCGAGTCGGGCTGCGGCAAGTCGACGGTCGCAATGGCGGCGCTGCGCTATCTGCCGCGCAACGGCAAGGTGAAGGCGGGCAAGATCTCGATCGCCGGCGCGGACGTGCAGAAGCTCGACGCCGATGCGTTGCGCAACCTGCGCGCGAACACGGTGTCTATGGTCTATCAGGATCCGGCGCGCGCGCTCAATCCCTCGCTGACGATCGCGCGGCAGGTCTCCGAAGCGTTCGAAGCCGCCGGCGCCGCGCATGACGAGGCGCTGCTGCGCACGCGGGAGATGCTCGAACGCGTACGCATCGCGTCGCCCGAACGCGTGATGGGCAGTTATCCTCATCAATTGTCGGGCGGCATGCAGCAGCGCGTCGTGATCGCGATGGCGCTCGCGTCGAACCCCGCGCTGCTGATTCTCGACGAACCGACCACCGGACTCGACGCCACCGTCGAAGCGGAAGTACTCGACCTCGTCGCGGCTTTGCGCGAGGAACTCGGCACTGCGGTGCTCTTCATCAGCCACAACCTCGCGGTGATCGGGCGGATGTGCGAGCGCGTCGGCGTGCTTTACGCGGGCAAGCTGGTCGAGGAAGGCGCGACCGAGGACGTGTTCATGCGTCCGCGTCATCCCTACACGGTCGGACTGTTGCGCTGCCTGCCCACTGCGGGGCGCAACAAGGACAGCGGGCGGCTCGATACGATTGCGGGCGGCCTGCCGCCGCCGGGATCGGTCACGCAAGGCTGCATTTACGCGGAGCGCTGCCGTCTCGCCGACGACCGCTGCCGCCGCGAAGCGCCGCCGCCGTACCGGCTGATCGCCGCGCACGGCGATCAGATGTCGCGCTGCCACTACCATGAGCGCGCGGTCGAATTGCCGCGCGCGACCCCGGAAGCGTTGGCCGACAATCAGCGCGGTTCATTGGACGACCCGCCTTCAACGCCCGTGCTGCGCGCGAAGCAACTCTCGAAGACGTTCCACGTATCCGGCGCGCCGCTGCGCGCGCTCGACGACGTGTCAATCGATCTTGCGAGCGGCGAGACGCTAGGTCTGGTCGGCGAATCGGGCAGCGGCAAGACAACGCTCGCCAAGCTGATGCTCGGCCTGCTCACCCCCGATGCGGGCAGCGTGCTCGAACTCGACGGCGCGCCACTCTCCGCGCGTGTCACTCGGCGCAGCGACGAGCAGTTGCAGTCGTTGCAGATCGTGTTCCAGAACCCCGACTCGGCGCTCAATCGCGCGCATTCGGTAAAGCGGCTGATCGGCCGCGCATTGTCGCGCGTCACCGCATTGCGCGGTCCCGCGCTCGACGAACGGCTCGCCACGCTGACGTCGGCCGTGCGCTTGCCCGAGCGCTATCTCGGGTCGCGCACGCGGCAGTTGTCGGGTGGCTTGAAGCAGCGCGTGGCGATTGCCCGCGCGTTTGCCGGTGCGCCGCGCGTGGTGGTCTGCGACGAGCCGACTTCCGCGCTGGATGTCTCCGTGCAGGCCGCGATCCTCAATCTGCTCGCCGATCTGCAACGCGAGCGCGGCGTGAGCTACGTGTTCATCTCGCACGATCTGCACGTGGTGCGCTATCTCTCGGACCGCATCGCGGTGCTGTATCTCGGCAGGCTGCTGGAAATCGGACCGGCCGAAGCGGTGTTCGGCGGTCCGCAGCATCCTTATACCGAGGCGCTGCTGTCCTCCGTGCCGACTCTCGACGCACACGTCAGACAGGACCGTATCCGTCTGTCCGGCGAGCTGCCGAGCGCGGCGTCGCCGCCATCCGGCTGCGTCTTTCACACGCGCTGTCCGCGCAAGCTCGGCGCGATCTGCGAGCAGCAGGAGCCGCCCTTTCTCGACGCAGGCGAGGAAGGCGGCGCGGCCCAACCGGCTGCGCATCGAATCCGCTGCCACATCCCGGTTGCCACGTTGCGCGCGCTGCAAACCGCCTCACGCGGTACGCCGGACGAAGGCCCAGACAACGTCTCGCCCGAAGGCTCCGCAAACGCTCCGCAGAACGCAGGCCGCAACCAATAAAGCGTTTTAACGTGACTTTCGCGTGACGCGTTTCATCGCCGAAACGTTCTCACGCGTTTTTTCATCGCGTGCATCGCGTCTCCCTATCCGGCGCGTGTCGGGGCATGGCTTCGCGACCAGTGGCATGGACATCGCTAATTGCGGTTCAGACATTCGGAGCCCAACGATCCGTGACGAGACGCGGCAAAACAGATTCGGGGGGCGACAAGGCCCACGTTCAGATCGGTCCGCCGCCACGCATTTGGCGCAACAGATGGCGGCAACGAGGTACCGTCGTTCGTTCGGGGAAAGAAGCGATGAAAACCACGAGATTCAATCAGTACTACTGCGTGGTTATTCGGCAGACGATGATCGTAGCGGGCGTAGTGGTGCTGACGACCGAGGTGGCGTACCCGGCATCGACAGAAGTGATTCCCAGGTGGATGGTGCTTGCCGATGCGTCGGTGCCCGGCAACGCGGGGCACGCAACGATGCAATTCGCACCTGACGACGGGCAGCGCGCCCGCCGACGTGACAGCCGCCGACGATACGGCCGCGGTATTCATGCCGCGCGGCTGCGGTGGCGCGAGCGCCGGCGGATGCGGACGCCACGCTGGCGGCAGCGGAACCAAACGGCGCGGCGAGTGCCGGCAATAGCGGCTCGGGAGCGAGCGGCAATAGCAGCGGCGGCGCCGGGGCGGCTGGCTCAGGCGGCTCAGGCAGAAGTGCCGGAGCGAGCGCCGGCAGCAAGGGAAACAGCAGCGGCGGCGGAAGTAGCAGTGGGGGGAGCAGCAGCGGTGGAAGCAGCGGGAGCGGTGGCTGCGGTTGCGGCCCGGGCGGTGGTTTTGGCGGTGGTTTTGGCGGTGGTTTTGGTGCCGGCTTCGGTGGCGGCTTTGGCGGAGGCTTCGGCGGCGGTCACGGACGCAAGGGTGGCGGCGGCAATGGCGGAGGGAACGGGCACTAGCACTCGCCCGGTCCCAGGCAGGGTGCCCCGCACCCTGCCCCGCTGGCGATCCGCTCCCGGCATGGCGTCGCGATCCGCTAACATCGGCGGTGATGTCTCGATCCCCCGCTCGAGCGTCACCGCCCGAGGCCGGTCGCTATCGACGGTCGCCGCGACCATTGCTTCGGCCATCGCCACGAACGCCCGGTGAAGACGCTGTCGAGCAGCTTTGAAGTGCCGCAAGCCACGCGTAAACCATACGTCAAAACGGGTCCCCGGCGCCGAGCGCGCGAAAGCGCATAAAACAACCGGCCGCGCACCCGTGTTATGGAACCAATCCGAGGCGATCGCCTCATATCCAATTCAACGTTCGATATGAGGGCCCACAACATGCAACGAAACGTTCACCCCTCCGCGGCGCGCGCGGCCACTGGCCTGCTGATGGTCGCCGCGCTGGGCCTCGCATCGCTCGCTCATGCGCAAACGCCGGCGCCCAAACCGGCTCAGCCGATGTCGCCGACGATGTCGCAAGCCGCGCCGCCCGTCGATCCCACCTTCTCGGCCTACTCGCTTGTCCAGACCTGCAAACAGAGAAACGACAACGTCGCGCAAGGCCAGTGCGTCGGCGCGATCCGGGGCATCATCCACGGCTATCAGTACGGCGTGCTGTTCCTCGCCCAGCGCACGACGTTCCCGCCGAACGAGACGCAACGCGTGTCGCTGTGTCTGCGCGACGTACCCGTGTCGACAATCGTCGACGACTTCCTCGCGGACGCCGCCCAGGTCGACGACGAGGCCCTCAAGCACACCCCCGCCGAAGTCGCGGTGCTGGGCTCCGTGCATATGCATCACGCCTGCACCTGATCCCGCCCGCGCGCTGAGCCACCCTGCCGCCGTGCCGCAAGCAATCGCCGCCGCGCCTACAGCATTTCGAGCGGACGCTTGCCGCGCGGCGGTTTGAAGTAAGCGTCGAGCGCGGCGAGTTCGTCGCCGCTCAAACGTAGTTGCGACGCGCGATGGTTGTCGCGCACGTGCTCGATGCGGCCCGCCTTCGGAATCGCGCACACGCCGGGCTTGAGCAACGCCCACGCGAGCGCCACCTGAAACACCGAGACGCCACGCGCGCCGGCAATGTCGTCGAGTGGCGAGCGTTTCGGCAGACGCGCGTGATCGACCGGGCTATAGGCCATCGCCGGCATGTTGCGCGCCGCGAGCCACGGCAACAGGTCGAATTCGGGTCCGCGGCGCGCGACGTTGTAGAGAATCTGATTGGTCGCGCACGTGTCGCCGCCGGGCGTGGCGACGAGTTCTTCCATGTCGTCGGTGTCGAAATTGCTGACGCCCCAATGCCGGATCTTGCCCGCCGCGCGCAACGTCTCGAACGCGTGGACGGTTTCCGCGAGCGGCACTGAACCGCGCCAGTGCAGCAGATACAGATCGAGCCGGTCGGTTTCCAACCGCTTCAGACTTTGTTCGCAGGCTGCGATCACGCCGCGTCGGCTGGCGTTGTGCGGATACACCTTGCTGACCAGAAACACCTCGTCGCGCAAGCCGGCCAGCGCTTCGCCGAGCAGCGTTTCGGTCGCGCCGTCGCCGTACATTTCCGCTGTGTCGATCAACGTCATGCCGAGTTCTATACCGCACCGCAGCGCGGCGATTTCCTCCGCCCGCCGCGCCGGCACTTCGCCCATTTCCCAGGTGCCCTGCCCGAGCGCGGGAATACGCTCGCCGTCGGGCAAGCTCACGCTTGCGATATCACTCGTCATGCTGACTCCTCAATGTGGCTCGATTCAACTGATGCAATGGCGCCCGGCGCCGACTACGAAAATCAATAGCGACGAGTTTAGCGGCTCGACGAGCATTCGACCGTCCCCCAGGCAAAAGCCCGCTATAACGCGACGCGCCAATGTCATAGAATTGCCGCTTGCCTATCTTGCGTGAGCCCCATGACCTCTGCCTCGGAAGACCGCTGGCGCGACCTGCGCCCGGACCCGGAAAACGACACGCCGCTATATCTGCAACTTGCTCGCAAGCTTGGCAGCGCCATCCACGAAAACCGCTGGAACGCCGGCGAAGCGCTGCCCTCGGAGCGCGTGCTGTCCGAGGCGCTCGGTGTGTCGCGGATCACTTCGCGCAAGGCCATTGCGCTGCTGGTCGAACAGGGCTTGATTCGTCGCACTCAGGGCGCGGGCAGTTTCATCACCCCGCGCTATGAAGATCCGCTGTCGCGTCTGTCGAGCTTCAGTGAAATGCTGCGGCGGCGCGGCTTCACGCCAAGCTCGAAGTGGTTGTCGCGCGAGATCTCGCCGGCCAACCGCGACGAGGTGATCCAGCTCGGCTTGTCGCCGGCCGCTGCGGTGACGCGGCTGCGGCGTTTGCGGCTCGCCGACGGCATCGTGATGGCGGTGGAGAATTCCACCTTCCCGGCGGCGGTAATCCCGGACCCGCAGGCGATTGGCGATTCGCTGTACACGTACCTGGAAAATCGCGGACTGACGATCGTGCGGGCGCTGCAGCACTTTCGGGCGGTGAACGCGAGCGAGGAAATCGCGCAGCAGATGAGCATTGCGCCGAACGAGGCGCTGCTGTTGATCACCCGCGTCGGCTATACCGCCGATCAGCGGGCGATCGAATTGACCGACACGTACTGCCGCAACGATTACTACGATTTCGTTGCGGAATTGAGGAAGTAACTGGCCGGGTGCAGCGGGCGACTGGTGTTGTGCGCCGCTCGTTTCGCTCTCGTTTTCGCTCTTGCGCCGTGCTCGCGCCGCGATCGTTCAGCGACGCCGCGCGCGGCCGCAAAGGCTAAAACGATCACGCCCATCCAGCCTCGTGCGCGCCTATTCGAGCCGGTGGCAGCGCGTAAAAAGCGGGCGTCTCTCCCATCTCTTCGGCCGGCCGCACCGCCAGTACGCGTCCGAACTCCGACTTCACGGTTGCCATGCAATCGCGCACGTCGTCGAGCGCGACATCAGCGGTGCGCCAACCATCGGCAAGCATGCCGAAAGACTGCAACCACCGTCCGGTTTGCGCGAGCGAAACCCGCACGTGCCAGCTTCCGCCTTCGGCGGCCCGCCGCCTCAACGCGGTCATCGCACCGAACGCGGCCAGGTAGCCGGTCGCGTGATCCAGCGCCTGACACGGCAGATGCTTTGGCTCCACGCCGCCTGCCGCCTGCCGCTCGGTAAAGGCAATCCCGCTCGCCGACTGCACCAGGCTATCGAACCCGCGCCGCTGCGCCCACGGCCCTTCGTGTCCATACGCGGACACCGACACATACACGATCCCCGGCCGCAGCCGCGCCAGTTCCTCCGGGCCGAAGCCGCGCGCGGCCAGTGCGCCCGGACGATACGCCTGAAGGAACACATCGGCATCGCCAGCCAGGCCGCGCAGGGTCTCGCACCCGGCGGCGGCGCGCAGATCGAGCAGCGCCGAGCGCTTGCCGCGCCCGTTGTCGATCACCAGCGGCGCAATGTTCGGCAGATGCGGTCCGTTGATCATCAACACGTCCGCGCCATGGTGCGCGAGCGCCCGCCCGGCCACCGGCCCGGCGATGATGCGCGACAGGTCGAGCACGCGCACGCCCGCCAGCGGGCGGTCCGCGCCGGCGAGGCGTAGCGGCTCGGCGGGCGCATCGCCGATGCGCTCGATCTCGAACAGCGGCAGCCGCGCAATCGCCTTCGCCTGGTCGAGCGCGGCCCATTCGTCGGGCGTGCGAATCAACGCGGCGCACAGGCCTGCATCGGCGAGCGTCTGGTCGAGCGCCGCACCGTCCCAGCCGCGAATCGCGGCGGCCACCGCAGCGCGCCCGTTGTCGCAGCCGAGCACGTTCAGCACGCCGTGCAGATGGTGCGCGAAATTCGTGTGCAGTTGAATCCAGCGGCCGTCGCGCGTCTCGTAGAAGCCGGTGACGGGGTCGCGCAACGCAGGCGGCGGCCCGTCGTCGATGCGCAAATAGCGTTCGCTGCGGAACGCCGCCAGCGCGCGCCCCATCTCCACCGACACCGATTGCCTGCGCCCCGTGCGCAAGCGTTGACATTCGGCCGCCGCAAGGCCGGTCGCGGCGATGGTCGCCACGGCGAGGCTGCCGACGCGGTAGACCGACGGCAAGCCGGGGTCCGCGCCGGTCAGCGACACGGACCGCAGCGCGGCCGGGTCGCATCCCGCGACGGTCCAGATATGTTGGAGAGCGAGTTCGGGCGTCATGGCTTTCGGGCTAGGAGCAGGTGGAAAGTGAACTGCGAAGTGAACCGAGTCTAGAATTCGGACCCGTCACAATCAATCTTGATTATGATAATCAACATATATTGATTTCTTCGGTTTCTCCACGTTTCCATGCCGACCCCTTCTTTTCTGAGCGCCACCGAAGCCGCCGCCGCGCTCGGCATCAGCTTGCCCACCCTGTACGCGTATGTAAGCCGCGGGATGCTGAATTCGTCGCCGGATGCGCAAGGCAAGCACCACCTCTACGACGCCGCCGAGGTGCGCCGCCTCGCGCGTCGCAAGGCGGACGGCAAGCGCGCCGGCAAGGTCGCGCAGAAGGTGCTGGACTGGGGCGTGCCGGTGCTCGAATCGTCGATCACGCTGGTCGCCGAAGGCCGCCTGCTGTATCGCGGACACGACGCGACGGAACTGGCGCGCGCCGCGTCGCTCGAGGACATCGCCGCGTTGCTGTGGAAATGCAGCGCGCGACGCATTGCCGACGCGCCGGCCGTGCCGCTCGCCGCTGCTCAGTGGGCCGCGTGGCTCAAACTGTGGAGCGACAGTACGCCGCTCGATCGCGCACTCGTACTGCTACCGGCCGCCGCGGCGCAAATGCCGCGCGTGTGGGCGCTCGGCCGCGATGCGCAACTCGACACCGCATGCGCCGTGATGCGGCTGCTGGCCGCCGCGATGATCTCGGCGGCGCCGTCGAACGAGCCGCTGCATCGGCAACTGGCTTCTGCGTGGCATGTGCGCAACCGGCAGCAGGCCGGGCTGCTCCGCGCGGCGCTGGTGGCCTGCGCGGATCACGAATTGAACGCATCGACGTTCACGGTCCGTTGCATCACGTCGACGGGGACGCACCTGTTCGGCGCGGTGGCCGGCGGGCTTGCCGCGTTGGCGGGCCCGCGTCATGGCGGCGAGACGGTGCGCATCGCCGCGTTGCTCGAAGAGGCGTCGCGCGCGCCCGATCTCGACCGCTATCTGGCAAACCGCCTTGCGCGCCATGAACATGGCACACAGGGGCCGGTGCTGTCGGGTTTCGGTCATCCGTTGTATCCGGACGGCGATCCGCGTGCGCGGCTGTTGCTGAAGATGCTTGCCGACTGCGCGCCCGCTCGTTCGCCGCTCGGCGAAGTGCTGCGGCTTGCGCGCACGGTGCGTGATACGACCGGTGCGGAACCGACTGTCGATTTCGCGCTTGCCGCGATAGAACGGGTGCTGGGCTTGCCGGCTGGTGCCGCGTTCACGCTCTTCGCGGTGGGCCGAGTGGTCGGCTGGATCGCCCATGCGATGGAACAGACGAGCGATGGGCGGTTGATTCGCCCGCGGGCGCGGTATATCGGGGAGTATGAGGCGGTCGGATTGGGTTGAGCTGCTGGCGGCGTGGGGGTGGTGGGACGGCGATTGGACACCCGTTGAACGCGCGTCGCACGGCGGTTGAAAGCGGTGAGAGCAACCGTCAGGCGTTGCCCTTTTGGCGCTCGTCCACCGCTTCTCCGTCACCTACCCGCCGCTGATCGCTCAATTGCGGGCCGCGGATCGAAACTTCGTCAGGCCACACCCAACCAGCGCGGCAAACGGCTCAGCACCGGCAACCCAGACACCGGCTTCGGCGCGACGCGCTCGGAGCCGCTCGCCAGCGAGAACCGCGCCCCTGCCTGGCCCGCGCTGATCCACGCCACCGTGCGACGCGGCAACTCGACCGACTCGCCGGTGGCCAGCCAGTGATCTTCGCCGTGGCCTTCGATCGTCAGCCAGATCTCGCCCGAAATCACCTTGAAGGTGGACGGACGCGCGACACGCCAGGCCGCGACAGGCTCGCCATGTTCCAATTCGAAAATCCGGACTTCACGCATCGCCGCTCTCCTTCAAAAGGCTTTTCTGGTGTAGCGATTATTGACGTGCGATGATCGAAGTCCCATGCACAGTTCCGAACACTTTCATCGGAACTGTTCAGTCGAAAAGCCGGACAGTTGGGATAGCTCTGGGCGTGACTACGCTTGGCGGCATGTCATCCGGCAAAGGAAGCACGCGCATGAAACTCGAAATCCAACTCGATCGCGACAACGGCGTGCCGCTCACCGACCAGATCGTCACGGGCGTCACCGCATGGATACGCTCGCGCGCCGCGCATCCCGGCTCGAAGCTGCCGTCGATCCGCCAGTTCGCCGCCGACTTCGGCGTAAGCCGCTTTCCCGTGATCGAGGCCTACGACCGGCTGGTGTCGCTCGGCTATGTCGATTCGCGCCACGGCTCGGGCTTTTATATCTCCGACCGTCAGCCAGCGGGCACCCATTGCCAGGGCACGTCGGACCCACGCCGCGCCGAGGACGAATCGGGGCATCTGCTCCAGCAATTCAACCACCCCGGCGAAACGCTCAAGCTCGGTAGCGGCTTCATTCCGGAAAGCTGGCGCGACATGGACAGCATCGCGCAAGCGATCCGCCACGTGTCACGCACCGACCCGGCGAGCATGGTCGAGTACGCGACGCCCCTCGGCAATCTGACTTTGCGCGAGCATCTGCAAAGCCGGATAGCGCAGTTGGGGATCCAGGCGGACCCGTCGCAGATCCTGATCACGAACGGCGCGAGCCAGGCGTTGGATCTGCTGATGCGCTACATGCTCAAAGCCGGCGACACGATCTTTGTCGAGGACCCTGGCTACTACAACCTGTATGGCCTGCTGAAGCTGCACGGCGTGCGGTTGATCGGCATTCCGCGCACCCGCAACGGCCCCGACCTCGACGTGATGCAGGCGCAGCTCAAGTTGCACCGACCCAAGCTGCTGTTCATCAACACGGTGTTCCACAATCCGACCGGCACCACGGTCGCGCCTCAAGTGGCCTTCCGGCTGCTGCAACTGGCGCGCGAGCACGGCTTCTCGATCATCGAAGACGACATCTACGCCGACTTCCAGACCGATCTCACCGACCGCCTCGCCACCCTCGACCAACTCGAACACGTGATCTACGTGGGTGGACTGTCGAAGACACTGTCGTCGTCGCTGCGGATTGGCTGCGTGGTGGCGAGCCACGCGATCATCAAAGATCTGGTGGACATCAAAATGCTGACGAGCATCGGCGGCTCGCGCTTTGCCGAAGCGGTCGCCGTGTCGCTGCTGGAGCGCGGCGCGTACCGCAAATATCTGGAGCGCCTGCGCCGCCGGATGCGCGACGCGCTCGGCTCGACGATCCAGACGCTCGAAGACGCTGGCTGGGAGATATTCGAAAAGCCCGTTGGCGGCAAATTCGTGTGGGCGCGGGTGCCGCATGTTGCCGGCGCCGAACGGCTGGTGGCGTGCGGCGCAACGCTGGGCGTGACGGTGGTGCCCGGCAACTACTTCCGGCCGAACATGGAAGCGAGTCCGTGGATCAGGATTCACGTGGCCTTCGGCAACGAGCCGCGAGCGCAGGCATTTTTTCATACGGCCGCAGCGCTGCCGGGCGATGCTTGAGCCAAGCGGCTGCACTGCCGGGCAATGCGTAAGCCAGGCGGCTGCGCGGCGCCGCGCTTTTCCCTAGAATAGCGAGTCCCAGCCCGTCCCTGCGCGCCCAGCCGCCCTTCATGTCCACGCCGACTCCGCCCGCCTCCGCTGTCAACGCAACCTCGGCCCCTTCGCCCCGCTCGCTTACCGTCATGCTGTGGCTGGTCGCCACCGGCTTCTTCATGCAGACGCTCGACTCGACCATCGTCAACACCGCGCTCCCCGCGATGGCGACTAGCCTCGGCGAATTGCCGCTGCGCATGCAATCGGTGGTGATCGCCTATTCGCTGACGATGGCGGTCATGATCCCCGTGTCCGGCTGGCTGGCCGACAAGCTCGGCACGCGGCGCGTGTTCTTCAGCGCGATCCTCGTATTCGCGGTCGGCTCGTTGCTGTGCGCGAACTCGCATACGCTGAACCAGCTGGTGGCCTTCCGCATCGTGCAGGGCGTGGGCGGCGCGATGCTGCTGCCGGTGGGGCGGCTCGCGGTGCTGCGCACCTTTCCGGCGGAGCGCTATTTGCCGGCGCTGTCGTTCGTGGCGATTCCGGGGCTGATTGGCCCGCTGATCGGCCCGACGCTCGGTGGCTGGCTCGTGAAGATCGCGTCGTGGCACTGGATTTTTCTGATCAACGTGCCGGTGGGTATCGTGGGCTGCATCGCGACGTTCATCTTCATGCCGGACAGCCGCAACGAACATACCGGCAAGTTCGATCTTAAAGGCTACTTGCTGCTGGTCGTCGGCATGGTGGCGATTTCGTTCGCGCTGGACGGCCGCACGGAGTTCGGCATTCAACACGCCACCGTCCTGGTGCTGCTGATTCTGAGCCTTGCCTGCTTCGTCGCCTACGCGTTGCACGCGACGCGCGAACCCGCGCCGATCTTCCCGCTCGACCTCTTCAAGATTCACACCTTTAGCGTCGGCCTGCTCGGCAATCTGTTCGCGCGGATTGGCAGCGGGGCGATGCCGTATCTGATCCCTCTGCTGTTGCAGGTGAGTCTCGGCTATAGCGCATTCGAAGCCGGCCTGATGATGCTGCCGGTGGCGGCCGCGGGCATGGCGTCCAAACGCCTCGTGACGAAGCTGATCATGAAGTACAGCTACCGAAGCGTATTGATCGTCAATACGGTAATGGTCGGGCTGACCATGGCGAGCTTCGCGCTGACCAGCGTGAATCAGCCGCTCTGGCTGCGGCTTGTGCAACTGGCGTTCTTCGGCAGCGTCAATTCGATGCAGTTCACCGCAATGAACACGCTGACGCTCAAGGACTTGGGCACCGGTGGCGCAAGCAGCGGCAACAGCCTGTTTTCGCTGGTCCAGATGCTCTCGATGAGTCTCGGCGTGACCGTGGCGGGCGCATTGCTTGCGACCTTCACCGGCCTGCTGCAACGCGTGACCGCCATCAATTCGCTGCCGGCGTTTCATGCGACGTTTCTGTGTGTCGGCATCATCACCGCGTGCTCGTCGTGGATCTTCGCGCAACTCTCGCCGGACATCCGCACGCCGGCGAAAAAGACGGATCCGTCGGAGGGAACCTGACGCGGCCCATTCCTGCCCGCCGTACCGCAACGGGGCGCGAACCGCACCAGCAAAGTGCGAATCATCGTGTTCGCACCCGCGCTGGCGCACAATCGCCGTATCAGAGCGCGGCTGCTGCCCGCCGCTGCTGTGTTTCCACATGCGCACAGTTCTTGCTCGCCTATCCTATAAACTTTCGTTTTGCGCGTGTGCATTCGTCTCGAACATGCAGGCGCGATGCCACTATCACACGACCGACATGATGAGCATGATCGAACTCGATCCTCCCGGCTTTCAGCCGCCGCGCCCGATGGCCGGCGACGAAGGCTCCCGGCGCACCGTTCTGTATGGCGGCTACACCGTTTTCAGCGTGTTTCAACCGGTTTTCTCGGTGTCGCACCGGCGCGCGATCGGTTACCACGCGTCGCTGCGCGCTCACGACGAACGTGCCGAGCAAGTGCCGTCGCACGAGGTTTTCACGCAAGCTGCACGGCGCGGCGATCTCCTGGAACTCGGCCGATTGGCCGAGTCGCTGCATCTCGGCAATTTCAACGCGTTCGACAGCCACGACGAATGGCTCTTCCTGAGCCTGCACCCGGCCGCGCTGATGGACACCAGCTATGGCGATGCGCTGCTTGCCGGTCTTAAGGCGCTCGGCCTGCCGCCTCAACGCGTAGTGCTCGAAGTGTCCGAGCAGGCGGGCGGCGAAACCACGCGCTTTGCCGAAATCATCGACGCGCTGCGCAAATCCGGCTTCCTGATCGCGCTCGACGGCTTCGGCGCGAAGCATTCGAACATTGACCGCGTGTGGAATCTGCGTCCGGACATCGTCACGCTCGACCGCTGCATTCTGGCTCAGGCCAGCGAACACTCGCACATTGAACGCGTGCTGCCGGGAATCGTCTCTTTGCTGCACGAATCCGGGCAACTGGTGCTGATGGGCGGCCTGAGCACCGAGCGCGACGCGCTGATCGCGCTCGAATGCAACGTGGACTTCGTGCAGGGCGCGTTCTTCGCGGGCCCGAGCGTCGAGCCGGTCAAACCGCAAGTTGCTGCCGGCCTGATGGACTCGCTCTGCGCCGCGCTGCGCGAGCGGGTCGCCGTACGTGAACGCGCACAATCCGCACGGCTCGCACCCTACGTCCGAGCGCTGGAGACGGCGGCCGCGCAACTGGTTGCCGGCGAGTCCATTGCCCACGCCACCGCGCCGCTGCTCACGCTCGGCGAAACGGCGCGCAGCTTCGTGCTCGACGGTTCGGGCCGGCAGATCGGCGACAACGTGCTGCCGCCGGGACGCACGTCCCAACGCGCGAAACGCTTCCGGCCGCTGCTGCATTCGGAAGGCGCGAGTTGGGAACGCCGGCCGTACTTTATTCAGGCGATGCGCGCGCCCGGTCGGGTGCATCTCACGCCGCCTTACCTGTCGATCAACGAAGCTCACCTGTGTGTGACCGCCTCGATCGCCGCACATACGCCGCACGGTACGCAGGTACTATGCGTAGACATCAACTGGGAAGTCGCGGCTCATCGCAATTGAGGGCGAGACTGAGGGCGTTGGCGGGTTCTGCTGGATCCGCGTGAGCAGTTGGGTGACCGCCGCGCGGCCCAGCACGCGGTTCGCGGCATGCAAACGCGCCGCGCTGGTCACAATGTGCAACGCGACGATCTTCGCCGAGCCATCCGTAACGCCGTTTGTCCGCACGTCGAGCACCCCGACGATCTCGCCGTCCAGGAACAGGGCGATGCCCATCGCGCCCTCCACCGACACCACTTCCGCGCTGCTCGCCTGTTGCGCGAGCGTCGTCACCGTCTCCACCCATCCAGCCGCTGCCGGCCGACGTGCGCTTATAGGTGCACTGACTGGCGCGTCGCTGACGACTTCAGGCGCGTGACTAAAGAGCTGCAACAGGCCAGTTCGATCCTGCTCCTCCAATGCAGTGCGCAAGCGTTCGACGATGTGCGCATGCGCGACAGGATCTGGGCGTTCCAACGGCGCCCCGGCGCGCTGCAAACGCGTCCTGGCGCGATGGACGATCTGCCGGCAAGCAGACGGCGTGCGTTCGAGAATTTTTGCGATCTCCGCGTAGTCGCAATCGAAGGCTTCATGCAGCACAAAAGCCGCGCGCTCGTCGGGTTTCAAGCGTTCAAGCAGCAGCATTACGCCGTAGGACATTTCCGATGCCCGCAGCGCCACTTCTTCCGCCGACGGCGCCGCCTCGTCGAGCCACGGTTCCGGCAGCCAGCCGATGGCCTGCGACGCGCGTTCGCGCTGCACGTGCCGCAAACGGTCGATCGCCGTGCGCGTGGCGAGCGTGGTGAGCCAGGCCGCCGGCGTTTGCACGGCCTGCGTGTCGGCCAGGTGCCATTTGAGCCAGACGTCCTGCACCACGTCTTCCGCCTCGGCACGGCTGCCAAGCATCCGGTAGGCCAGCGCGAGCAGGCGTGCGCGCACGGCCTCGAAACTGGATGCCTTGTCGATTCCTTGTTCCGTCATATGTAGACCTCCAGTTCGTGCGGGGTGAAAAAAGCGCGCCTTGCCTGCCTGCGGAATGCCGAGGCGCTCGCCGTAGTCTGCATCCTTTTCAGCTTGACGCCTGAGCACCCGACGATGTGACAGCGAAACGAAAAAATATTCCTGTCACGCGGCCGCGCGCTGCTTCGTCAAAGGAACAACAACCGGCGCATGGGGCGTACGGTTTTTGAACCGGTCGCGGCTTCCGGGTATTCGGTGCTGCGCTGTCAATGGCGAGAAATCTATGCACTCCAAATATTCATCCGTCACCGGTCTCAGCCTCGTGCCCACTGTGATCGAACAATCAGGGCGCGGCGAACGTGCTTACGACATCTACTCCCGCCTGCTGCGCGAGCGCATCGTGTTTCTGGTCGGGCCGGTGAACGAACAGTCAGCCAGTCTGATTGTCGCGCAGTTGTTGTTTCTCGAATCGGAGAACCCCGACAAGGATATTTCCTTTTATATCAATTCGCCGGGCGGCTCGGTGTACGACGGCCTCGCGATTTACGACACCATGCAGTTCATCAAGCCGGAAGTGTCGACGTTGTGCACAGGCTTTGCCGCAAGCATGGGGACGTTTCTGCTCACCGCGGGTCAGCGCGGCAAACGGTATGCATTGCCCAACGCGCGCATCATGATTCACCAGCCGTCCGGCGGCAGCCAGGGCACGGCGGCAGACGTCGAGATTCAGGCGAAGGAAGTGCTGTATCTGCGAGCACGTTTGAATGCAATGATGGCCGAGCGCACCGGGCGCAGCGTCGAGGAAATCGTGCGCGACACCGACCGCGACAACTTCATGTCGGGACAGGAGGCAAAGGGGTATGGATTGATCGACGAAGTCCTGGAAACGCGCGCGGCGCTCGGCGACGTGATTCGCCGCCATGACATGTAGCGGCGCTGACCGGTCGCTCTTCAGTCTGGAACACATCAAGCCTCCGGACCTGTGGTGCAACTCGCTCTCGCAACCCGCAGCGCTCGCAGGTGCCCCCTGGTGTTTCGTCCGAAAGCCCGCCCGGACACTTGAGCGCGACTCTTCAATCTTTTGAAAGCGACCTCAATGACCCAGTCAAGCCCGCTCCGCTCAGCGCCCTCAAGCACGGCGCCCGGTACCCGCAAACAAAACGGAATTTGGCGCCCAACTTGAGCCTTCATGCCATCGGCGGCTTTTCGCCGTCCCCGTCGGTGCGCGCGAAACACAAAAAGTGATCACCTTCGCTGGAATCGCTATCATGGTCGCGATTCGTCGAATCCGACGATCGCTTCAATGGAGATTCACATGGCGTCATCCAACGAAACCGTCAGCATGGCGCTATTCTGCGACTTTGAAAATGTCGCGCTCGGCGTGCGCGACGCGAAGTACGACAAGTTCGATATCAAGCTGGTGCTCGAACGCCTGCTGCTCAAGGGCAGCATTGTCGTGAAGAAAGCGTATTGCGACTGGGATCGCTACAAAAGTTTCAAAGGCGCGATGCACGAGGCCAATTTCGAATTGATCGAAATTCCGCACGTGCGCCAATCGGGCAAGAATTCCGCCGACATCCGGCTCGTGGTCGACGCGCTCGACCTCTGCTATACGAAATCGCACGTCAATACATTCGTCATCATCAGCGGCGATTCGGACTTTTCACCGCTGGTGTCGAAGCTGCGCGAAAACGCCAAGCAGGTGATCGGCGTGGGCGTGCAGCAATCCACGTCGGACTTGCTGATCGCGAATTGCGACGAGTTCTTCTTTTACGACGACCTCGTGCGCGAGAGTCAGCGGACGGTCGCCAAGCGGGAGTCGGCACGCCCGCAACAGAACGCCCAGCAGGCCGCCAAGCGCGCGCCCGACGAAGACAAGACCCGTCACAAGGAGGATCTGGAGAAACGCCGCACCAAGGCGGTCGAGATCGCCGTGCAAACGTTCGACGCGCTCGCATCCGAACGCGGCGACAGCGGCAAGATCTGGGCATCGGTGCTGAAGAACGCGATCAAGCGCCGGAAACCGGATTTCAACGAGACGTACTACGGATTTCGCGCCTTCGGCAACCTGCTGGAAGAGGCGCATGCGCGCGGGCTGCTCGAATTCGGCCGCGACGAAAAGTCCGGTGCGTACGTGTACCGCAGCACGGCGGCGAACGTGGCTGGAGAAAATGTCAATGAGCCTGCCGAGTCCGAATCGGCTGAACAGTTGTATGAGACGCAGGTTGCCGAAACGGTAGTAGCCGAGCCGGGCGGCAAGCAAGAGTCGCGTCGCAGAGGCCGTGGCAATCGCAAGGCGGGCCGCGCTCAGCAGGAGGCCGTTCAGGAAGAGCGAACCGCGGTCGCGCAGGCTGGCAACGTGCGGCCCTGGGAGGACGACGCGCATGCGCAGACCTCATCCGCCGGCGAATTGGTTGTCGAGCAACCGGAAGCCACTTGGTCAGTACCGGAGGATGCTGGCGCCGATCCGATGCATGAACCGGTCGCTGCCGTCAGCGAAGACATCAAGAAAGCGGACAGCGAACAGGACGAGCGCCGAAAGACACGCGCACCGCGTAAAACGGCCGCCAAGAAAGCGAAGAAGAGCACGCCTCGAACGATCGACGACATACCGGAGATCGCCGCGCCGGCGGAAACACCAGCGCCGGTGGCCAACCCGGAAGAAGCTCCTGTGGCGACCAGAAAGCCAGCGCGTAAAGCCGCGCCGCGCAGCCGTCGTCCGCGTAAGACCGCGGCGACAAACGACGCGGAGTGAGCGGCTCACATGGCGTGCTTCGTCGTGACTGGTGGTGACTCATACAGCGCCAAGCATGACGATGTAAGTGTCCCGGACACCCTGCGCGTTAAACACAAAGCCCCTGCTCATCAGGAGCAGAGGCTTTTTTGTCGCCGCTTCACTGCGTAACCGATCGCGCTGCAGAATCGAATACGCCTCATCAGAGCCACGAAGCTCGAAACCTGTCGCCGAGCGCGAACAGTCACGAACGCGCCTCTCATGGCGACCCTGACTGACTCTCACGTCTACCGCTCACTCCGGCTTGCCTGGAAGCAATGTGCGCTGGCGTTAGCGATGCTCTCGCCGCAGCCCAAACCCCGCCACGCCCATTCATCCCGCTCACTTAGACCTTGCCGCGCGACAGTACCGACATCGCTTCCGCATTCTTAAGCTGAAAACACGAAATCTTCAAACCGACCGGCCCTTACGGCCAGGGTCATCAATACATTAACGATCAGTACGGATAAGGCGCGTACATAACCGGCGGCGGTGCTGCATATCCCGGCGGCGGCGCGTAATAAGGTTGCGGCGCAACATAAACCGGTTGCGGCGCGGCGTAGTAACCACGCGGTTGCGCGATCGTATCGCCCTTCGAGGTCATGCACTGAGCGTAGGCGGCGTCGTAGTGCGCCTGCAAGCCGGCGGCCGAATACTGGGCACCGTTCGCGCCATTCGCGCCGCCGATCAGCAACCCGCTGCCTGCCCCAATCGCCGCGCCCGCGCCGGCATTGCCGGCCGCTGCGCCGAACAGCGCGCCTATCGCCGCGCCGCCAAGCGTGCCCAACGCCGCGCTGTTCACGCTATTCGTGGTGGCCGCCTGCGCAGCCCCGGACGAGTTAGTGGAGCGGTATGCGTAGTCACGGCATGCATAGTCGTTGTGCTGGAACTGGTCGAGCGATTCGCCGCTGCGCGGCAGCGCGACCACGCTCGGGGCGCTTGGCGGGGCGACTGCGCAGCCGCCGAGCGCGAGCGCAACAAGGGCAGCCGGTATTGCGATACGTATCGATTTAGTGCTGGAGATCATGCTGGTGCGCTTCAGAACATTGGAATTCAAACGTTAGGCCAATTGGTGCGAGCTATGGTTACCGGTTCGTTACAGAAAGTTTTTCGCCTCGTCGCGCGCGTTGGTCTGCTGGTCGCAAGCGCGTTTGGTTCGGCGCGGCGATTGCGGGCGTCATATCAGGTAACGCATGTAAGTGCGTCGGCAATCAAATTCCACGGCGGCCCGTCTAAACTGGCTTTGAACATTATCGCGCAAGCTGCTCACCGAAAGCGCGCTGCAGTCAATGTATGGCTGCGCGACTATACGCGCACTACCACAATGCCAGTGTCGAGATCGACTCATGTCCATGATGAAATGAAGGAGGACTCAATGAACCGGCTCGTATGCGCCGCGAGCGTAGCCTGCGCCGTCTGTGTCTCGCCCGCTTTCGCGCAGTCGAATTCGACCCTGCCGAACGACGCGATCCAACAACCGGCGACGACCTTTCCAAGCGCCGCCATCGCGCAAAATTTCCAATACATGAACCATCCTCCACCTCCGGCACCCGCCAGTTCGGCAGCGTCCATGGGCGGCGGCCGTGGCCATCGGCGTCGACAGACGCCGGCCAATTCCGATAGCAACACATCGGCGCAACCTTGATCCGCACACATGCAAGATCTGGGCAAGCGGAAACGGTCCAACCGACGCAGATTCAGTCACTGCGCCGCAGTTACCAACTGTGACAACTTTGTGTCGCAATGGCTTGCTATCTCGCAAAAGAGGCGCATCGTCACGTCGTCAAGGGACGAGTGCTAACAACCCGAATCCGCTCGTTACCCAAGCCCCAAAAAGAAAAAGCCCTCACATAGGAGGGCTTTCATTCTTCACTGACCTTGCGGAACGCCATGACAGCGGGTAGTTCGGAATTGGCCAACTTATCAGGCTATGCCAACTACCCGATCACGCGGCAGCCAGCAATCTCACGCGAAGTTCTTCGCAGCGAATTGCCAGTTGACGATGTTCCAGTACGCTTCAACGAACTTCGGACGCGCATTGCGGTAGTCGATGTAGTACGCGTGTTCCCACACGTCGATCGTCAGCAGTGCTTTTGCATCCGTGGTCAGCGGCGTAGCGGCGTTGCTCGTCGACACCAGGTCGAGCGATCCGTCGGCCTTCTTCACCAGCCATGCCCAGCCCGAGCCGAACGTGCCGACTGCCGTCTTCGCGAATTCTTCCTTGAACTTGTCGAACGAACCCCACTTGGCGTTGATCGCATCAGCCAGCGCGCCGGTCGGTGCGCCGCCACCTTGCGGCGACAGGCTGTTCCAGAAGAACGTGTGGTTCCACACTTGAGCCGCGTTGTTGAACATGCCACCCGACGACTTCTTGACGATCTCTTCCAGCGACAGGTTCTCGAACTCCGTGCCCTTGATCAGATTATTGAGGTTGGTCACATAAGTCTGGTGATGCTTGCCGTAGTGAAACTCGAGCGTCTCTTCCGACATATGCGGAGCGAGTGCGTTTTTCGCGAACGGCAGCGGCGGGAGCGTATGTTCCATGGTGCTTTCCTTCTGTCTGTATCTGTTGTGGGGGAGTCTGCGGATAACGCTTTAGAGCACTCGATTGTAGGCGACTTGGAATAACCCCGCAAACCAACGGACTTTATGCCCGGCGTCGGCAAACAGGCCGAGCACAAAGCGTAATTAGTGCATTCGCATCGCGTGTGCCTGGCTCATCGAGCAGTCAAAAATACAGCGCGCACAGCCGTCGGCGAAGTGTCACAAACCGTCGGCGAGACGCTCCTGCACATCGGCCAGTGCGATGTCGGCCGAACCTTCGGCGAGGTGCACCGTCAGGCGCCGCCCCGGTTTCAACGATGACGGCGCGCGCACCGCGCGGCCGCTGCGCGCATCGATCATGGCCGCATAGCCCCGCTCCAGGGTGCGTTGCGGACTCAGCACCTCGAGCCGAGCGGCAAGCGTATCGATGCGCGCGACCTGTCGTTCATGCTGGCGCAACAGAGCCGCGTCCAGACGTTGCGCGAGATTGCCGAGCCTCGCTTGATAAGCAGCCAGATCCGGACGCCAGCGCTGCCAGCGCATCTGCAACAACGAAAAGCGCGCCCGCGCGTCACGCACTGGACCCGCACCCGCCGACGCAAGCCGCACGCTCAATTGCTGCAGATGCGTGCGTTGCCGCGTCAGACGCTCGGCCGGCGACACGAGCCGGCGCGCGAGCCAGTCGAGTTGCTGCGCGCGCCGCTCCATCATGCGGCCAAAGCCGCGTGCGAGCGTCGCGTGCCGATGATCGAGTTCGCGTAGCAGCAACACGCGCTGCGGGCTAACCAGTTCCGCGGCGCCGGTCGGCGTCGGTGCACGCACGTCGGCGGCGAAATCAGCGATCGTGAAATCGGTTTCGTGACCGACGCCGCTCACCACCGGGATCGCGCTTTCCGCAATCGCGCGCGCCAACACCTCTTCGTTGAAGGCCCACAGGTCTTCGATCGAACCGCCGCCGCGGCACACGATCAGCACGTCGACTTCGCGCCTCGCGCTGGCCGCCTCGACCATCGCCGCAAGCTTGTTGCTGACGCCCACGCCCTGCACCGGCGCCGGATACACGATCACCGGAATGTGCGGCGCGCGGCGCGACAGCGTGGTCAGCACGTCACGCAGCGCCGCGGCCTGCAACGACGTCACGATGCCGATCGCACGCGGATGAATCGGCAGGGCGCGCTTGCGCTCGGCGGCGAAAAGACCCTCGGCTTCGAGTTGCGCCTTCAGTCTCAGAAACGCTTCGTACAAGCGTCCCTGACCGGTGCGGCGCACGGCTTCCACGTTCAGTTGCAACTCACCTCGCGGCTCGTACATCGTGACAAGCGCGCGCACTTCGATGCGATCGCCTTCGCGCGGCGTGAACTCGGCGTACTGCGCGCGGCCACGGAACATCACGCAACGCATCTGCGCCTGCGCGTCCTTGATCGAGAAATACCAGTGGCCGCTCGCCGCGCGCGTGAAGTTCGACACTTCGCCAGCCACCCAGACGAGCGGAAACGAGCGTTCGAGCATCGCGCCGATCGCGCGATTGAGGGCGGAAACGGGAACGACGACCTCACCGCCGGGCGCCGCCGACGAAGAAAAGGGACTTTCGGGATTCATGCGAGCGAATATCTGTGACTGGCCGGACAGACGATAGACCGAGTGGCCATCGGCGTCTAGCGTAGTCGCTGAATTGTTAAAAGTGTCCACATGGCGGGACCGGCCAGACGAATTCCGCCAAACCGCCCGCCAAGCCCTACAAATGGCAATCATGTCCTTGATTTATATGGTGTTTATATCTCTTCAATGGGAACGATTGCCGATACAGAAGGCGCGCCACGGCCCTCCCGGCCCGTTGAGCGGGAGGTTCTCCACAAAGTTATCCACAGGTAGTGGGCAGCGTCGCAAGTCACGGCTCGTCGGTTTGCGTGCGCCGCACGACTTGCCGGGCGGCACGCCCGCGCGCTAGAGTGGCGGGTTCGATGGCATGTCGCGCGGCTGCCGGGCGTGCTGTTGCGACAACGGCACGACAACTGCATGGCAGTTGCGCACGCGCCCTCTTGCACTCCCCGCGCGCCACATTTTCACGAGCGCACCAAACGCCGCGCTGCCCGATTTTTCGCCTCATTTTCGATTGTCCGGAGGACCGCGTTGATGCTGACCCCGCGTATTGCGCATGGCCCCTCCACGCCGCCGCGCCGCCCCTTTCCGGCGAACGGCGTGCCGCTCATCCGAGCGACTTACCCATGAGCGCACTCAACGACCGTCTCGAAGCCCGCCTCGCCCGCGAGTGGCAACAACGCGGCCCGTTCGCGTGGGCGCTCACGCCTTTGGCCTGCGTCTTCGGTGCAATTGCCGCCGCGCGCCGCGCCGCGTTCTCGCTCGGCTGGTTGAAGTCCGTGCGAGTCGGCGTGCCGGTGGTGGTGGTCGGCAACGTGACCGTCGGCGGGACCGGCAAGACGCCAACCGTGATCGCGCTGGTTGAAGCGCTGCGCGCCGCCGGGTTCACACCCGGCGTGGTGTCGCGCGGCTACGGCGCGCGCGTGAGGACGCCGACGCCGGTTACGCCCGTGTCGGCGGCGCGGGTCGGCGGCGACGAACCATTGCTGATCGCGCGCCGCACCGGTGCGCCGGTGTGGGTTTGCCCGGACCGCGTGGCCGCCGCGCAGGCGTTGTGCGCTGCGCATCGCGAAGTCGACGTGATCGTCAGCGACGACGGCTTGCAGCATTACCGCCTCGCGCGCGACGCTGAACTGGTCGTGTTCGATCATCGGCTCGGCGGCAACGGCTTCCTGCTGCCGGCCGGTCCGTTGCGCGAGCCGCTGTCGCGCCGCCGCGATGCAACGCTGATCAACGATCCCTACGCGCGCACCCTGCCCGCGTGGCCGAACACGTTCAAGCTGCAGCTCGCCCCCGCCGACGCGTGGCATCTCGACAACCCCGCTCTGCGCCGCCCGCTTGCGCAATTCAGTGGCGAGCGCGTGCTGGCCGCGGCCGGCATCGGCGCGCCGGAGCGCTTTTTCGCGACGCTGCGTGCCGCCGGCCTCACGCCCGCCACCCGCGCGCTGCCCGATCACTATGCGTTCGAGCGCAATCCATTCACCGACGTGGACGCCGATGCGATCCTGATAACGGAAAAGGATGCGGTAAAATTGGGGTCCTGGCACGACGCGCGCATCTGGGTTGTCCCGGTCGAAGCCGCGCTCGATCATCGCCTCATTGCATTAGTTGTGGAGAAAGTCCGTGGACGCTCGCCTGCTTGAAATTCTCGTCTGCCCGATCTGCAAGGGCCCGCTCAGCTACGACCGTGCCGCGCAGGAGTTGATCTGCAATGCGGACAAGCTCGCCTATCCGATCCGCGACGGCATCCCTGTGATGCTGGTCGACGAAGCGCGGCAGACCGTGGAAGGCACGCCGGTCGATCTGAATCCGGGCTCGGTCGCCTGAGTCGGCTTTGCCCACGCGTCATCCGCCACGGCCCGCGCCGCTGGTTCGCATCAATCGCTGTCGTTCCCGTTTGCGCCGCGCTCGGTGCTTGCTGAGCGCTCCTTCCGGTTGTACCGCCGCCCGTCCTTTCGATGACCCACGCCAATCTCCCCGCAGCTCCCGCTGCCCCCGCGGCTCCATTCGTCGCCGTCGTGCCCGCGCGGCTCGCTTCGACGCGTCTGCCCAACAAGCCGCTCGCCGACATCGGCGGCAAACCGATGGTGGTGCGGGTCGCCGAGCGGGCGCGCGAATCGGGCGCGCAGCAGGTGTTGGTCGCATCGGACGCGCAAGCGGTATTAGACGTTGCGCGCGAGCACGGCTTCGAAGCCGTGTTGACGCGCGCCGATCATCCGTCGGGCACGGACCGTCTCGCGGAAGTGGCGACCCAGTTCGGCTGGAGCGACGACACGATCGTCGTCAACGTGCAAGGCGACGAGCCGCTGATCGATCCGGCGCTGGTGTGCGGCGTTGCGTCGCACCTCGCGGCGAACAACGGCTGCGCGATCGCGACGGCCGCGCACCCGATAACCGACCCGGCCGAGATTTTCAATCCGAACGTCGTCAAGGTTGTGCTCGACGCGCGCGGCGTGGCGCTGTATTTTTCCCGCGCGCCAATTCCATGGGCTCGCGACGCCTATCTGCCGCACTGGCCCGATGTCGCGTCGATGCCCGCGCCGCCCGCACCTGCGGTGGTCCACAGGCATATTGGGCTGTACGCGTATCGCGCGCAATTCCTGCGCACGTACCCCAGCCTCGCGATCTCGCCGATCGAACAGGTCGAAGCGCTCGAACAGTTGCGCGCGATGTGGCATGGCGAGCGCATCGCGGTGCTCGTCACGCAGGACGCACCGCTGCCCGGCGTTGACACGCCCGCCGATCTCGCGCGCGTACAGGCGTTATTCGGGTCTTGAGCACAAAATCCCGTGGCATAATCGGACGGTTCTGCGCACCTCCCGTAACAATCGAAACCTAGGGTTTGCCCGGTCGCACCGTTGCCGACTTGCAGCGCCGTCGTTATCACATTGATGTCGACGTGCAGCGCGAGTACCGCAACGGCAACCGATGCGGGTTCCTCGGCGAATCGTGGGAGGTCGCCGCGTCATCAAAGAATTCACATAGATCTGGAGATATCACATGCGTTTGATCCTATTGGGTGCACCCGGCGCGGGTAAGGGCACTCAGGCAAACTTCATCAAGGAAAAGTTCGGCATTCCGCAAATTTCCACGGGTGACATGTTGCGCGCGGCCGTCAAGGCCGGCACTCCGCTCGGTCTCGAAGCCAAGCGCTTCATGGACGCGGGCGAGCTGGTCACGGACGAGCTGATCATCAACCTGGTGAAAGAACGTCTGCAGCAGCCGGACTGCGCGAATGGCTATCTGTTCGACGGTTTCCCCCGCACCATTCCGCAAGCGGAAGCGATGAAGCAGGCTGGCGTCGCGATCGACTACGTGCTGGAAATCGACGTGCCGTTCGACGAGATCATCGTGCGTATGAGCGGCCGCCGTTCGCACGCCGCTTCGGGCCGTACGTATCACGTCAAGTTCAACCCGCCGAAGGTCGAAGGCGTGGACGACGTGACCGGGGAGCCGCTGATCCAGCGCGATGACGACAAGGAAGAAACCGTCCGCAAGCGTCTGGAAGTGTACGAAGCGCAAACCAAGCCGCTGATCGAGTACTACAACAGCTGGGCCACGAACGGCGATTCGTCGACCACGCTGAAGGCGCCGCAGTACCGCCGCATTTCGGGCCTCGGCAGTGTCGATGAAATTCGGGCTCGCGCGTTCGACGCGTTGAAGTAAGCTCGCTGCCGACTGCTTCTGTCGTACGAAAACCCGCCCATGCCGGCGGGTTTTTTGTTGCAGCACGAGATGCGCTATATGAACAATCTGCTGCGCGCCTCGGGACTAATTAGTTAGACATCCATATCGGTTTGCTTCCCCCTCACACCACACAGCGCGCGGATCGCGCCCTCAACTATCGTCGCTTTCCGCGTTGCAACATAGCCGCTACAATCGACCATCGAAAAGATATTCGATCGAGACATGGCTGAACAACCGTAGCAAAGGAGAAGACATGGAGATTCGTGACAATGCGTTCCTGATCACCGGCGGTGCATCGGGCCTGGGCGCCGCTACCGCGCGCCTTCTTGTCGAAAACGGCGGGAAGGTGGTGCTCGCCGATCTGAATCAGGCTGCCGGCGAGGCGCTCGCGAAGGAACTCGGCGGCGTGTTCGTCAAATGCGACGTGAGCCGCGAAGACGACGCCACTCAAGCCGTCGAAGCCGCGACGAAACTCGGCACGCTGCGCGGCCTCGTCAATTGCGCGGGCGTTGCGCCGGCTGTGAAAACCGTCGGCAAGGACGGCCCGCATCCGCTCGACTCGTTCGCGCGCACCATCTCGATCAATCTGATCGGCACGTTCAACATGATCCGGCTCGCCGCCGCGGCAATGTCGAAGAACGAGCCGAATGCGCTCGGCGAGCGCGGCGTGATCATCAATACGGCGTCCGTCGCCGCATATGACGGCCAGATCGGCCAGGCGGCCTATGCGGCATCGAAGGGCGGCGTGGTCGGCATGACGCTGCCGATCGCGCGCGACCTGTCGCGCAACGCGATCCGCGTGATGACGATTGCGCCGGGCATCTTCGAAACGCCGATGCTGCTCGGCATGCCGCAGGAAGTGCAGGACGCGTTGGGCGCAATGGTGCCGTTCCCGCCGCGCCTGGGCAAACCGGCCGAATACGCGATGCTGGCCAAGCAGATTCTCGACAATCCGATGCTTAACGGCGAAGTGATTCGTCTGGACGGCGCGATTCGCATGCAGCCGAAGTAACGGCGCCCCCCTGCGCGTTGCCTGATTGCGGCGCGCACGAAAAAAACGCCTGCGCATGAATCATGTGCAGGCGTTTCCTTTTCGTGGCGTTTGCCGCGCAAGTCGGCTAGTCGTGGTCGTCGTGCTGCGTGCGTTGGCGCAACTCGTGCAATTGCGACTCTACGACCGTCGCGTCCTCGGCATCGGGCCGGTCGCCTAGATAACTTTCGAGGTCTTCGAGCGCTGGACGCAGGTAATCGAGCCGCGCGTATGCGAAGCCGCGATCGCGCACCTCTTCGATATTTCCCGGCAGCAGGATCACGAGCCGCTGCTGCACCGCCAGCAAGCGCTGCCACCGCTCCGTCTGTAGATAAATGGACTTCAGATTGCGCAACATCCGCGCGATGATCTCGCGCCGCGTGGCCGGTTGCAGCAGCATGCGCAGCGCCTGCCTCACCGACTCTCCCGCCGACGCCACATACGGCTCCAGCATCTCCACCATCTGCGCTTCGGTCAGCGACTGGCCGGTGGTCGGATCGAGCATCACTTCGCCGTCGGGCGTCGTCACGCGCAGCAGGAAGTGCCCGGGGAACGACACGCCGCGCACCGGGATACCGATCTGCTCGGCCATCTCCAGATACAGCACCGCGAGCGAAATCGGAATGCCGCGGCGGCGTTTCAGCACCGCGTTCAGATGACTGTTGTCGGGGTCGTAATAGTCGTTGAGGTTGCTGGCAAAACCCAGCTCGCGGAAGAAGAACCGGTTCAGCATGCCGACCTTCTGCCTGAGGTCGGCGTCGTCCGGCATGCGGCGCTGCAGACGCACCACCAGCTCGTCGATCTCGGCCAGCGCGGCTTGCAGGTCGAGATCCGGGTAAGCGTCCTGCGCGAGCGAGAGCGCCGTCTCGGTCAACGGCAGGCTATCGTCTTCGGCCACGAGCGTGCTGAAATAGTCGAGAACTCGCGTCATCGTGATCACTTCACTCGCCTTTTGAAATACGCGTACTTGAAGCCCATCAGCCACAGCATACCGAAATATAGCGCGGCGAACAGCACGAGGCACGCGCCCAGCAACACCATCCGTTCGACCGGCCGCTCGTGCATGGCGATCCAGTCGAAGCTGATCGCGAGCCAACGCATCACGCCCGCCAGCACGAGGCAGGCGCCAAGCAATTGCACGAAGAATTTGAGCCATCCGCTCGCCGGCATGTAGATGCCGCGCTTGCGCAGGCCGAGAAACAGCAGCAGCGCATTCACGCAAGCGCCGAGCCCGACGCTCAGCGTCAGCCCCGCATGCGCGAAAATCGGCACGAACACGTAGTTGCTCAACTGCGTGATGATCAGCACGCCGATGCCGATTTTCACTGGCGTCTTGATGTCCTGCTTCGCGTAGAAGCCGGGTGCGAGGATCTTGATCAGAATCAGGCCGATCAACCCGACGCCGTACGCCGCCAGCGCGCGGCTGACCATCACGACCGAGTTGCCGTCGAATTTGCCGTAGTTGAACAGCACCGCGGTCAGCGGCTGCGCGAAGAAGAACAGCGCGACCGCGCTCGGCGCGGCCAGCAGGAACGTGACCCGCAAGCCCCAGTCGAGCAGCGACGAATACTCGTGCGCATCGGCGTCGACGTGAGCCTTCGAGAGGCTCGGCAGCAGGATCGTGCCCAGCGCGACGCCGAGCAGCGCGGTCGGAAACTCCATCAGCCGGTCGGCGTAGTTGATCCACGATACCGCGCCCGGGCCGATACGCGACGCGATATTCGTGTTGATGATCAGGCTGATTTGCGCGACCGACACGGCGAACATCGCCGGGACCATCTTCGACAGCACCCGCTTCACGCCGCGATGCGCGAGCGCGCGCATCGGGTTCAGGCCGATGCGCGGCACCATGTCGATCTTCTTCAGCCCCGGCAGCTGCACGATGAACTGCAGGATGCCGCCGGCGATCACCGCCCACGCGAGCGCATAAACCGGCGTTTGCAGACGCGGCGCGACGAACACCGCGGCGACGATGAACGCCACGTTCAGCAGGACCGGCGCGAACGCGGGCAGCGAGAAGTTCTTGTACGTATTCAGCACGCTCGACGCCAGCGACGTCAGGGAGATGAAAATGATGTACGGGAACATGATGCGCGTCATCGTGACCGCGAGCGCGTACGCCTGGCCTTCATGGGCGAGCCCCGACGCAACCACGAACACCACGCCCGACGCGCCCGCCACGCCGATCAACGAGAGGATCGCCAGCGCCCACGCGAGCACGGTCGAGGTCGCGTCGACCAATGCCTTGGTGGCGTCGTGGCCTTGCTGGTTCTTGAACTCGGCGAGGATCGGCACGAAGGCCTGCGAGAACGCGCCTTCGGCGGAGATACGGCGCAGCAGGTTCGGAATACGGAAGGCGACGTAGAACGCGTCAGTGTATTGACTGGCGCCGAACGCGCGAGCGATCAGCGTTTCGCGGGCCAGTCCGGTCACGCGCGACAGCAGCGTGAAGCCGCTGACCGTCAGCAGGGCTCGGATTAGATTCATGGGGCGCTTATTATACGGGTGCCGCAGGTGCGGACGAGGAGCCGGAACGCGAATCGGACCGATTTGCTGCGCAGACGTTCGATCCGGCTGGCAAATCGACGCACTTTTTGCGGTTTGCCGGCTCGCGGCGCCTGCCATGAGACGCGGCCGGAAGCACGGGGCCCGGCATCGCCCCGGCGCACTCGCGCGACGTCGCCGGCGCACTCGCGCGACGTTGTACGCCGAGCGCCCGCAGACCGGCGCCGGACTTCAGCGCACGGGCCGGTGCGGTCCGGCTACGCATTCCCGTTGCCACGTGACTGATTTTGTTGCTATAATCGCCGGTTTCGAAGCTCGCTCAGTTTTCGGACGCGCTCAAGGACAAGATCAGGGTTGGCGCCACGCCGGCCGGCCACGTCCTCGAATAGCTGAAAACACCGGCACGCCTTCGCGTAGTTCGATCGAATTTTTCGACACTTTTTGCGCTCTTGGGCAATCGCTTCCAAGAGTTCGGATCTAAAAGCAGCACCTCACCACTTGAAGGTCAGGTACTGGAAACAGGAACAGGATAAGGAACCGTCATGGCTAACTCCGCACAAGCACGCAAGCGCGCCCGCCAGGCCGCCAAGGCAAACTCGCACAACTCGGCACTGCGCTCGAAGTTCCGCACGGCTATCAAGGCTGTCCGCAAGGCGATCGACGCCGGCGACAAGGCCAAGGCCGCTGAAATCTTCCTGGCGTCGTCGAAGACCATCGACATCATCGCCGACAAGAAGATCGTTCACAAGAACAAGGCTGCTCGCAATAAGAGCCGCCTCGCCGCAGCCATCAAGGGTCTGCAGGCGTCCGCAGCGCAGTAATTCCGGTCAGCCCGCTTCGGTGGGCTACCTCCTGTTTCCGCTGCACAGAAAGGCCCGCCTCGGCGGGCTTTTTTGCTTTGCAGTCAATGGAGACACCGGACCGCGTGAATCGCTGCGCCATGCCATTGCGTTGGGCGCCTCCACTGAGGCCTTCGCTTCAGGCATAAAAAAACCCGCTGCTTGCGGGTTTTTGCTTTCGCAGATCCGGCCAGCTTGCGCTAGATCACGTGCCTTTTGGCCTGCGGGGCCGCGTGCTCGAGTTGCAACTCGCACGCTTCCGTCACGACGAGGTCGTTGTCTTTCGCAAAGTTGAGGACGAAATCGAATGCCATCGGTTCGATGTCGCGCAAGCGCGAATCGAGAATCACGCATTTGAGGTCGCCGATCATGGTCGGCCGGACATACAGCGAATACTGCATATAGGCGTTTGGCCCCTTTCTCGCACCGGGACCAAAACACGCCATCACGCCTGCCAGCCGCTCCGACCAGTCGCTCGGCCGAAACTTTTTTCCCGTCGACGTGATGCCCTGAATGAAATATTCGGTTGGAGCTGCTTCGGCCATGTAGGAATACCTGTGTGACTGCCCAGCGAGATGACGGCAAAGCCGACGGCACGCGGCACGCCGGCCTTATATGAGCGGAGTCGCCGCTAGCCGCTATATACGCCACCACGGCGAGCTGCGCCATCACAAGCCGAGGGCCGGCTGGGCCGCCCCGGCGCTAGTCATGACGGCGCACTGCGAGCGGGCCTGGCCCACCGCGCGGGCCGTGTCCCGCAAGCGAAATACCGCCCTGCTGGGCTTTGGGATAACCGGCAGATTATAGCGCAGCGGACCTTTTTCCGCAGCGCACACAAGCTTCGCCCAACCGCCTCGCGAGCCTTTCAGACGCCTTGCCCGGCCTTTTAGCCGACTCGTCAAACGCAGCGAAATCCTTTATGCTGCATTGAGTTACCACAAACGACGGCGGCGCCGTCCGGCAATCCTGCCGGGTGAGACCGCCGTATTTGTTTCATGACCGCCAAGAAAATTCGCCACTACCTGCAGTTCAAGGATTTCTCGCTGGACGACTACGAGTATCTGCTGGAACGCACGCGCATTCTGAAGCGCAAGTTCAAGAACTACGAGACCTACCATCCGCTGCACGATCGCACGCTGGCGATGATCTTCGAAAAGAATTCGACGCGCACGCGTCTGTCGTTCGAAGCCGGCATCTTCCAACTGGGCGGCCACGCGGTCTTCATGAACACGCGCGACACGCAGCTCGGCCGCGGCGAACCGATCGAAGACGCTGCGCAGGTAATCTCGCGCATGGTCGACATCATCATGATCCGCACGTTCGGCCAGGACATCATCGAGCGCTTCGCCGAGAATTCGCGCGTGCCGGTGATCAACGGGCTGACCAACGAGTACCACCCCTGCCAGGTGCTGGCCGACGTCTTCACGTACTTCGAGCATCGCGGTCCGATTCGCGGCAAGACGGTAGCGTGGGTCGGCGACGCGAACAACATGCTGTACACGTGGATCGAAGCCGCGCAGATTCTCGGCTTCAAGCTGCGCCTGTCCACGCCGCCGGGCTACAAGCTCGACCGCGCGATGGTCGCCGCCGAAAGCGCGCCGTTCTACGAGGAATTCGACGACCCGAACGAGGCCTGCGCGGGCGCCGACCTCGTCACCACCGACGTGTGGACCAGCATGGGCTTCGAGGCCGAAAACGAAGCGCGCAAGAAAGCCTTTGCCGACTGGTGCGTCGACGCCGAAATGATGGCGCGCGCCAATCCGGATGCGCTCTTCATGCACTGCCTGCCCGCCCACCGGGGCGAGGAAGTCAGCGCGGAAGTGATCGACGGGCCGCAAAGCGTCGTGTGGGACGAAGCGGAAAACCGTCTGCACGTGCAAAAGGCGCTGCTGGAATACCTGCTGCTGGGCAAGCTGAATCACTGAGCGAGCCCAACTCCAGCATCTGCGTGAAGCGCGACGGGGCCTTGAACACGAGGCAAGGCACCCACGTCCGCGCCGCGCACCGAGCCGGAGTCCATGTTGCGAGGCGGACCCGGCTGCATCGCCGAACTGTCCCAAAAACGCGGGCACCCGGCGGTTTAGTGTCAAAATAGTGCCTTTCCGCGCCCCGGAACCGCCGGTGCGCGTTGTTTTCCCGCTTTTTCCAGCTACGAGTTCACCATGAGCGATATCAAGAAAGTCGTGCTCGCCTATTCGGGCGGCCTCGACACCTCCGTCATCCTGAAGTGGTTGCAGGACAATTACGACGCCGAAGTCGTCACGTTCACGGCCGACATCGGCCAGGGCGAGGAGCTGGAGCCGGCGCGCAAGAAAGCCCTGCAACTCGGCATCAAGCAGGAAAACATTTTCATCGAAGACCTGCGCGAAGAATTCGTGCGCGACTTCGTGTTCCCGATGTTCCGCGCCAACACGATCTATGAAGGCGAGTACCTGCTGGGCACGTCGATCGCGCGTCCGCTGATCGCCAAGCGTCAGATCGAGATCGCCCGCGCCACTGGCGCGCAAGCGGTGTCGCACGGCGCCACCGGCAAGGGCAACGACCAGGTTCGCTTCGAACTCGGTTATTACGCGCTGGAGCCGGGCATCAAGGTGATCGCACCGTGGCGTGAGTGGGATCTGCTGTCGCGCGAAAAGCTGCTCACGTACGCGGAAAAGGCCGGTATTCCGATCGAAATGAAGCACAAGCAAGGCGGCGCACCATATTCGATGGACGCGAACCTGCTGCATATCTCGTTCGAAGGCCGTCACCTGGAAGACCCGAAGGCGGAAGCCGAAGCCGATATGTGGCGCTGGACCGTGTCGCCGGAACAGGCGCCGGATCAGGCTGAATACCTCGACATCGAGTACGAGCACGGCGATCCGGTCGCGATCAACGGCAAGCGCCTGTCGGCGGCGGAAATGCTGACCGAGCTGAACCGCCTGGGCGGCAAGCACGGCATCGGCCGTCTGGATCTGGTGGAAAACCGTTACGTCGGCATGAAGTCGCGCGGCTGCTATGAAACGCCGGGCGGCACGATCATGCTCAAGGCACACCGCGGCATCGAGTCGATCACGCTCGACCGTGAAGTGGCGCACCTGAAAGACGACCTGATGGCCCGTTACGCGGCGCTGATTTACAACGGCTACTGGTGGAGTCCGGAGCGCCGCGCAATCCAGGTGCTGATCGACCACACGCAGGAGAAGGTCAACGGCTGGGTGCGTGTGAAGCTGTACAAGGGCAGCGTGTCGGTGGTCGCGCGCGATTCGAAGGAAACGTTGTTCGACAAGACCATCGCCACGTTCGACGACGACGGCGGCGCATACAACCAGGCGGACGCCGGCGGATTCATCAAGCTGAACGCGCTGCGGATGCGGATTGCGGAGAACGCTCGCCGTCAGCGCGGCTGATAGTGGGCGTTTCAGTGAGGACTGACTTCGTGTAATCGAAGTCAGTCGCCACGAGGCGCGGCCTGAGCGAAAACGTAGCAAAACCACAGTCCACACGCAGACAAAAAAGGGCGCCGGGAGAAAACTCCCGGCGCCCTTTTTTCACTTTCAGCGTCTCACTTCCTTACGCCAGTCGTTCAGCTCGGCCGACCGCGCTCACAAACAAACCGGCTCCACCTCCAACTCCACGCCGAATCGCGCCGACACGTCGCGCCGGATTGCCCCGGCGAGCGCCAACACCTCCGCGCCGCTCGCTCCACCGCGATTCACCAGCACCAGCGCCTGCCTCTCATGCACGCCCGCCGCGCCCATCGCACGGCCTTTCCAGCCGCACCGATCGATCAGCCAGCCCGCGGCGAGCTTCACCCTGCCGTCCGGCTGAAGGTAGGACACGACATCCGGCTCCTTGCGCCTTAACGCATCGAATTGCGCCGCATCGACCACCGGATTCTTGAAGAAGCTCCCGGCGTTGCCGAGTTGCAGCGGGTCGGGCAGCTTCGCGCGCCGCACCGCCACCACCGCCTCTAAGATGGCCTGCGCGGTCGGCGGCTTGGCGGCCTGACTGGCATAGCCGGCAGCGGCCAGCTCACGCGCCAGATCCGCATAACCGGCGCGCGGCTGCCAAACCTTTGGCAAACGGAACGTCACCGACGTGATTACGAACCGGTCACGCCCTTCCCGCTTGAAGAAACTGTCGCGGTAACCGAAGCCGCAAGCCTGCGCGTCGAGTTCGACCACCTCGCCCGTGGCCAGCTCCACCGCGCGCAGTGATGCGAACCGCTCGCACATTTCCAACCCATACGCGCCGATGTTCTGGATCGGCGCGGCGCCCACCGTGCCTGGAATCAGCGCAAGGTTCTCCAGGCCGGGCAGCCCTTGCGACAACGTCCACGCGACGAACTCGTGCCACGGTTCGCCGCCGGCCGCTTCGACGTACCATGCGTCGTCGTCCTCGCGCACCAAGCGGCGCCCCCGCAACGCCACCAGCAGCACCAGCCCGGCGAAATCGCCGGTCAGCACGACATTGCTGCCGCCGCCCAGCACTAGACGCGGCAGCCCGGCCGCGCGCGAATCGCGCACCGCGGCCATCAATTGCTCTTCACGCTCGATCCGGCACGCAAACTGCGCACGCACGTCGAAGCCGAAAGTGTTGTGCGCCTTCAGCGGATAGCCGGTAATGAACGCGGCGGAATCGGATTGGGACATCGGAATCAGAGCAATGAAACGGCGAATGAAGGAATAAGAGCAGATCGAGCCCGGGCCGCGCGACAATGCGCGGCGGCCTTGGGCAAAAGGGAGCGGCGTCGGTAAAATGACGTCCGGTCCGTGATTATAGCGAGTGCCCCGTGCGCAGCCGACCGGCAGCGTCACGCACCGCAGCACTATTGGGAGAATGCAATGCCATCGTTTGACGTCGTCTGCGAAGCGAACATGATCGAAGTCAAGAACGCGATCGAGCAGTCCAACAAGGAAATTTCCACGCGCTTCGACTTCAAAGGGTCGGACGCGCGCGTCGAACATAAGGAAAACGAAATCACCGCTTACGCCGACGACGACTTCAAGCTCGGCCAGGTGAAAGACGTGCTGCTGTCGAAAATGGCCAAGCGCAACGTGGACGTGCGCTTTCTCGACTACGGCAAGATCGAGAAGATTGGCGGCGACAAGGTCAAGCAGGTCATCAAGATCAAGAAGGGCGTGTCCGGCGACCTGTCGAAGAAAATCGTGCGCCTCGTGAAGGACAGCAAGATCAAGGTCCAGGCGAGCATTCAGGGCGACGCTGTGCGCATCACCGGCGGCAAACGCGACGATCTGCAAAGCGTGATCGCGATGCTACGCAAGGACGTGACCGATACGCCGCTCGACTTCAACAACTTCCGCGACTGAGGCCGGGGGCGCGGCCCAGGCGCGCGCCCGACGAAACGGGTAGCGGCTCAACCGTAAAAACACGCCGAGGCCCGCGCGAGGTTCGGTAGGAACCCGCGCCGGTCTCACGTTGCCAGCGCGCCGCCGAGGAAGCACCCGCTGCTTGCGGCGAGCCCCCGATGGTGTCTCACCCTTGCGGATCTGACTCTCGTATTCCGGCGCGCCGCCCGCGCAGCATTTGCTACTGATGCGAGCAAACCGCATTCGCATGGAGCCCGGCTCGTCCATACGCGGCGCGCCGCGCCTAAAAATCCCAAGGCCTCAAGTTTCAAAAACGCGAAGCCTCAAAGCCCCGAAACCTCAAAGATCATTCCCCGCCGTCGGACTGGCCGCCTTCTTCTTCTCCCCGATCCGGCTCTCCTGTCCGCGCATCAGCTTCGCGATGTTGCCGCGATGACGCCACACCAGCAACGAACTCATCACGACGATTGCCAGCGCGATGACACGCGGCCCGAACAGGAACGCATAGAAGAGCGGCGCGAACACCGCCGCAGCCAGCGCCGCCAGCGACGAATAACGCGTGAAGAACGCGACGATCAGCCAGGTCAGCAGGGTCGCGACGCCGAGCGTCGGATTGATCGCGAGCAGCACGCCCGCCGCGGTCGCGACGCCTTTGCCGCCCTTGAAACGGAAGAAAACCGGATACAGGTGGCCGAGAAACACGGCAACCGACACGAGCGCCACCGACGTATCGTCGAGCCCGTAACGCGCGCCGAACTGCACGACGAACCACACCGGCAGCCAGCCCTTGAAGGCGTCGCCGATCAGCGTGAGAATCGCCGCCTTCTTGCTGCCGCTGCGCAGCACGTTGGTGGCACCCGGGTTGCCCGAACCGTACGAGCGCGGGTCGTCGAGGCCCATCGCGGCGCTCACGATCACGGCGAACGACACCGAACCGATCAGATAGGCAACGACAGCAGCGATCAGGTTTTGCATCTGGGACTCTTATAAGGAACCGCGGTCTGAAACTCGACACCCCAACCGCAACAGGGAACACAACGGGGAATGCAACTCGAAACGAAGCGGCGCACATTCTACCGAACGCGCCCGCCCGGAGAACATTGGCGCAAACGTCAATCGACGCTCGCGCACTGCACCGCCTGCGCCGCCAGCATTTCGGTCAGCACCTTCGGCTCGATGCTGACCAGAAAACCACGCCGACCGCCGTTCAGCCAGATCCGGTCCATCTCGAGAATGGTCGACTCGACGTAGACCGGCATCGGCTTGCGCGTGCCGAACGGCGACGTGCCGCCGATCAGATAGCCGGAATGCCGGTTCGCCACCTCGGGCTTGCACGGCTCGACGCGCTTCGCGCCGATCTGCCGCGCGAGGTTCTTGGTGCTGACGGTACGATCGCCGTGCATCAGCACGATCAGCGGCTTCGCGTGCTCGTCTTCCATCACGAGGGTCTTCACGACATGATGTTCGTCCACGCCGAGCTGGCGCGCCGATTCGCCGGTGCCGCCGTGCTCGACGTAATCGTAAGGGTGCTCGCCGAACGTGACGCCATGACGGCGCAGAAACTGCGTGGCGGGCGTTTCGGAGACGTGTCTGGATTTGCTCATCGGCGCATTGTAATGGCGAGTTTGCACAACGGCTATTTGCCGAACGGCCGATTGTGCGGGTCCCGCGGGTGTGGCACGATCGTTCGAAAATATTGCAGCGCGACATGCCGCGCACCGAATCGTTTTCAGGAGACAGCGTTGAATCCCGTTTCATCCATCCGTTCCACGATCGACATTCCCGCGCTGCTGGCCGCGCTACCCGCGCGCATTGCCGAGATTCCAGCGCTCGCCGCCGCGCGCGATCCACAGCACATCGCGTTGATCGAGGATGCGCGCCGCCTGACCAGCGCGCAACTGCTGCAAGCCGTCGACGCCGTCACCGCCCTGTTGCGCCAGTGGGGCGTGCGCGGTGGCGATCGCGTGATGATCGTCGCGGAGAACAGCATCGCGCAGATCGTGCTGCTGTTCGCGACCGCGCGGCTCGACGCGTGGGCGCTGGTGTCGAACGCGCGGCTGTCCGCGGCCGAACTCGACTCGATTCGCGCCCACGCGCAGCCTCGCGTGGTCGCCTATGCGGTGGAAAGCTCCATCGATGCGCGGCAGCATGCCGAGCGCCATCAAGCGATGGGCGCGCCGTCCATCACGCCGGACATCGGCGCATGGTCGTACACGGTGGACAGTGCGGCGCAAGCCGAACCGGTCGAAGTCGCGAACGACCGCCAATGCGCCGCGCTGATTTACACCACCGGCACCACCGGCGCACCGAAAGGCGTGATGCTGTCGCATCGCAATCTGCTGTACATCGCGGCGGTCTCCAGCCGCCTGCGCAAGGTCGGACCCGACGACGTGGTGTATGCGGTGCTGCCGATCTCGCACGTGTACGGCTTCGCTTCGGTCTGTCTGGGCAGCCTGCACGCAGGCGCGACCTTGCGCCTGGCGCCGCGCTTCGCGCCGCAAGCCGTGCGCCGCGCACTCGCCGACGAACGCGTGTCGATCTTCCAGGGCGTACCGGCCATGCACGCCAAACTGCTCGAACATCTGCAGACGCAGGGGCTTTCGTGGTCCGCGCCGCATCTTCGCTTCGCTTATTCGGGCGGCTCGCCGCTCGACGCCGCGCTGAAAGCGCAGGTCGAAGCCGTCTACGGTCTACCGCTGCACAACGGCTATGGGATGACCGAGAGCAGCCCGACCATCTCGCACACGATGCTCGACGCGCCGCGCAGCGACTGCTCGGTCGGCGAGGTCATTCCGGGTGTCGAAGTGAGGTTCGTTGGACTCGACGGCGTGGATGCCGCGCCGGGCGAAATCGGCGAGCTATGGGTGCGCGGGCCGAACGTGATGCTTGGCTACTACCGCAGCCCGGAGCAGACTCGCGCGGCCGTGACCGAAGACGGCTGGCTCAAGACCGGCGATCTCGCGCGGCAGGACGCGGACGGTGCGTTGCATATCGTCGGGCGCAGCAAGGAGTTGATCATCCGCTCGGGGTTCAATGTCTATCCGGCCGAGGTCGAACATGTGCTGAACGCGCATCCGCAGGTCGTGCAGTCGGCGGTGATTGGACGTGCGGTCGAGGGCAACGAGGAAGTGATCGCCTTCGTCGAATTGATCGCGGGAGCGAACGTGACGCCCGCTGAATTGATCGCGTGGTGCGGCGAGCGTCTCGCGCCGTACAAGCGGCCCGCTGAATTGAAGGTGCTCGCCGCGCTGCCGGCTGCGTCGACCGGCAAGATTCTCAAGCATCGGTTGCGCGAGTTCATCTGACTTCGATACAACGGGCGGCGCGCACGAGCCAAAGGCAAGCGGGCATCAGCCGCGCGGATGGTGCACCGCATGCAGCGACTTCAAGCGTTCGCGGGCCACGTGCGTGTAGATCTGCGTGGTCGAAATATCGGTGTGGCCGAGCAGCAGTTGCACCACGCGCAAGTCGGCGCCGTGATTGAGCAGATGCGTGGCGAACGCGTGCCGCAACGTATGCGGCGACAACGGCGCATGCACGCCGGCCGCCGCCGCGTGCCGCTTGATGATGTTCCAGAACTGCTGGCGCGTCATGCCTTCAGCGCGGCTCGTCACGAATAGCGCATCCGCCGCGCGTGCGCCGAGCAGCGCGGGCCGCGCGTCGCGCAGATAGCGTTCGATCCACCCGTGCGCCTCTTCGCCGAACGGAATCAGGCGCTCTTTCGAGCCCTTCCCCATCACGCGTACCACACCTTCGTTCAGCCCCACTTCCACCGTCTTCAGCGTGACGAGTTCAGTGACGCGCAAGCCGCTCGCGTACATCAACTCCACCATCGTGCGATCGCGCAGACCCCGCGGCGTATCGATGTCGGGCGCGCCGAGCAGTGCTTCGACCTGCGCTTCGCTGAGCGTCGACGGAAAGCGCGGTGGTTGCCTGGCCGAACGGATGCGCAGTGTCGGATCGACTGTCGCGCGATGCTCGCGCACCGCCCACGCGTAATAGCGGCGAAACACCGAGAGCCGCCGGTTCGCCGAGGTCGACTTGTCTTTGTGCCGCGCGGCGCTATAGGCGTTGAGATCGGCCTCGCTGACGTTGTCGAGCGACGCGTTGCGCCTCGCCGCGAGCCATTCGCAGAACAGCCGCAGATCGCGGCGATACGCATCGAGCGTGTTGCGCGACAGGCCGTGTTCGAGCCACAGCGCGTCGCAGAACGCGTCGATCGACGCCTGGCTCGTCACAAACTCGGGTGATGATGACGACGCGACGCTCGCGCCGTCAGCAGTGATATCGCTCATGTGTATGGAATGCCTTCATGCGCCAGCAGCCAGCGCTTGACGTTGCGGAAAAAGCCCTCTTCGGCGTGATGCGCGAACCCGCCGATGCCGCTCGAACTCACCACGCGGTGACACGGAATCACAATCGGAAAGTCATTCGCGCCGCACGCCTGGCCGACCGCGCGCGGCACGCTGCCCAACTGCTTCGCCAACTGCCCGTAGGTCAGTACGACGCCGGGCGGAATCTCGCGGAGCGCCTGCCAGACGCGTCGCTGAAACGCGGTGCCAACCAGCGCCAGCGGCAGCTCGAACTTCGCCGATGCGCACTCGAAATAACGCTCGATCTGCTCGACGGCCTGATACGCCAACGGCGTGTCGGGCGCGACGTTTTGCACTGAGTCCGGCAGATAGACGATCTCGCGCACGGTCGCCCCGGCGACACGAATGCCGACCTTGCCGAACGGCGCATCAATCACTGCGTTGAACATGATTGCCTGCCCCTCACTGATGCGGCGTGCCGGATTGCAACCTCGCGTACTTGCATGCGGGCGCCGAGGCTGCACGCAAACTGCGCCGCACAAACCGCTTTCAACAATCACAGCGCGCCGGATTGCCGCTACTCTACGCCGCTTCCAACGCCCATTCCACATGCTCGCGAACCACGGCGGACGGGTCGTCGGCGCGCTGCCGCAACGCGCGCACGATCGCCTCACGAGCATCGGCGCTCAAGCTTCCCGACGCAGCGCGCAGCGCGTTGCCCATTCCCACCGCGAGATTGCGCAGCCAGCTCTCATAGCCGATGCGGCGAATCGCACTGCCCTGCATACGCGTGTCGAACTCGTCCGCGCTCCAGGCAAACAACTCGACCAGCGACGCACGGTCGAGCCCATGCCGCACATCGAAATCGGCGACCGGCGCGGCCTGTGCGAACTTGTTCCATGGACACGCGAGCTGGCAATCGTCGCAGCCATACACACGATTGCCGATCAGCGGCCGCATTTCCAGGGGAATACTGCCTTTCAGTTCGATCGTGAGATACGAGATGCACAGCCGCGCATCCACCTTGTAAGGCGCGACGATCGCCCCGGTCGGACACGCACCGATGCAGCGCGTGCAACTGCCGCAATGCGAGCCCGGCGTTTCGGGCGCCACTTCGGGCAAGGTTTCAGCGTCGGTCGGCAACGGCACGTCGACATAGATTTCGCCGAGGAAAAACAGCGAGCCCGCATCGCGTTGCAGCAGCAGCGTGTGCTTGCCGCGCCAGCCGATGCCGGCCTTCTGCGCAAGTTCTACTTCCAGCACCGGCGCCGAATCGGTAAATACACGATGGCCGAACACACCGATCTCGGCTTCGATTTTCTCGGCCAAATGTTGCAAACGGTTACGCATCACCTTGTGATAGTCGCGGCCTCGCGCATAGATCGACACCACCGCCGCCGATGGGTCCGCGAGCCGCGCATGCTCGGCTGCGCGCCACTCGCGCGCGAGCGGGCCGTCCTGCGTGGTGCGTTGATCGGCGGCACCGCTCAGCGTTTCGAAAGGCAAATAGGCGATGCGCGCGGTAATCACGCGTAGCGTGCCGGCCACAAGCTCGGCCGGCCGCGCGCGTTTCATCCCGTGTTTCGCCATATAATCCATCTCGCCGTGGCACCCCGCTTCCAGCCACGCTGCAAGCGGCGCTTCGGCCGCGGAGAGATCGGTGTCGCTAATGCCGATCGCTCCGAAACCCAGTTCACGGCCCCAGGTTTTGATGTTCAGCGCGAGCGCATTCAGCGCCGCTTCATCGAAATGACGCTCGGCACGCGCGGCGTCGACAGATGCAGGCGTGCTGGAAACAGGGGACTCCGGACTTCGGTTCATCACGCCATTTTACGAGAATGCCTGCCAATTCCGATCACGCGATTCAACCGCCCGCCGCAGCGCTGCTCGAACGCTCTTTCGCGCTCGCGGACGAAGCCGCCACGCTCGCGTTCGGCGAGCGTTTCGCCCAGGCGATCGAAAGCGTGCGTGCGGCAATCGCCGCCACCGGCAACGCGTTTCACGGATTGCAGGTACAACTCGTCGGCGACCTCGGCGCGGGCAAGACCACGCTCGTGCGCGCCACCTTGCGCGGCCTCGGCCATACCGGCCGCGTGCGCAGTCCCACTTACACACTCGTCGAACCGTATGTGCTCGAGCGGCCCGCAGGGGAACTCGCGCTCTATCACTTCGATCTGTACAGATTCACCGATCCGGCCGAATGGGCCGACGCGGGCTTTCGCGAATACTTCGATAGCGGCGCGATCTGCCTCGTCGAATGGCCGCAGCGCGCGGGGCGTCTGCTCGGCGTGCCGGATCTCGTCTTCTCGCTCGACCTGGACAGCGAGGGCAACGGCCGCGTACTCGTCGCACGGGCATACAGCGAATCAGGAAAGGCATGTCTCGAAAGATGTTGATCAAACCGTTCCGCTCGATCGAATCGGCGGCCACCGCAACGCATAACTGGCGGCGCCGGCAGATTCTGCGGGCAGGCGCATCGACGCTCGTGCTCGGTCTCGTCGCGCCGCGTCTCGCGATGGCCAGCTCGGTGCTCGGCGTGCGGGTGTGGCCCGCGCGCGACTACACGCGCGTGACGATCGAATCCGATCAGCCGTTGCAGAACGCACAGCAGCTGTTGCAGGGACCGGACCGGCTGGTGGTCGACCTGAGCGGCCTCGATCTGGATCAGGCGCTGAAGGATCTGGTGTCGAAGATCACGCCGAACGATCCGCAGATTTCCTCGGTGCGGGTCGGTCAATATCAGCCGCACGTGGTGCGCATGGTGTTCGACCTGAAGGGTTCGGTGAAGCCGCAGGTGTTCACGCTGCCGCCGGTCGGCGCATACAAGTACCGGCTGGTGTTCGACCTGTATCCGGCGGTCGCGCCCGATCCGCTGATGGACCTGCTCGCGCAAACGGAGCACAAGCAGCAAACGCTGAACGAAGAAAACGGCGTGCCGCCCGCTACGCTGAGCGGCCCGGGCACGACGCCGCCGATCGCCGACAATAGCGAAGCATTCTTCGACCGCTATGCGCAGAATGGCGGCGGCAGCAGCAACACCGCGCCGCGTGCGCCGGTGCATGTCGCACCCGCGCCCAGCGCGCCCATCATCGCCGGCAAGCCGGCTGCGCCGCTCGCGCCGCCCACCGCGCTCGCGCGCAACAAAGGTGGCAACAGTAGCAATAGCACCGCGCGCAATCAGGACAGCGACGACGCAGGCGGCGACGACACCTACGCGTTCAGCACGCCCAAATCCAGCAAGAGCAACACGGTGCGTCTGCTGACCGTCGCCATCGATCCGGGCCACGGCGGCGAAGACCCAGGCGCGATCGGGGGCTCTGGCACCTACGAGAAGCACGTCGCGCTCGACATCGCGAAGAAGCTGCGCGCGAAGATCGACGCGCAGCCGAACATGCGCGCGATGATGACGCGCGACGCCGACTTCTTCGTGCCGCTGAACGTGCGCGTGCAGAAGGCGCGCCGCGTCGGCGCGGACCTGTTCGTGTCGATCCACGCGGACGCGTTCACCACGCCGGAGGCGAAAGGTTCGTCGGTGTTCGCGTTGTCGGAGCATGGCGCGTCGAGCGCGGCGGCACGCTGGATGGCGAACAAGGAAAACTCGTCGGATCAGATCGGCGGGATCAACATCAAGTCCGCCGACGCCACCGTGAACCGCACGCTGTTCGATATGTCGACTACCGCGCAGATTCGCGATTCCATGCGTTACGGCAACTTCGTGCTGAACGAAATCGGCGGGATCAACAAGCTGCATAAGGGCTCGGTCGAACAGGCGGGTTTCGCGGTGCTGAAGGCGCCGGACATTCCGTCGATCCTCGTGGAGACCGCGTTCATCAGCAACCCGGATGAGGAGCGCCGTCTGAACGACGACGCGTATCGCGACAAGATGGCCGACGCGATCATGAGCGGCATCAAACGTTACTTCGCCGCGAATCCGCCGCTGGCGAAAAACCGCATGACGTGATGCATTCGCGTGCAACGGTGAGGTGATGCAATGAAGAAGCGGCCGCTCGATGCGGCCGTTTCTTCATGATGCGCGGGTCCGCGTGAGCGGCGTTCAGCGCGCCGGTATGATCCGCTGCACGACCCAGCCGCCAAAAACGTTCACCGCGAGCCCAGCCATCACCAGCAACGCACCGGCGATCTGCACCATGGTCAACTGCTCATCGAGAAAGAGCGACGCCGACGCGAGCCCGACGATCGGCACCAGCAACGAAAACGGCGCGACCTGGCTCGCCGGATAGCGCGACAGCAGGCGACTCCACAAGCCGTAACCGATCAACGTCGCGATGAACGCGAGATACACGATCGCGAAGATCGACATCGCGCTGATGCCCGACAGCGCGGCGACAATCCGCTGCGGCCCTTCGAACAGATACGACGCTGCGAAAAACGGCAGCGGCGGGATCAAACTGCCCCACACCACCAGCCCGACAAGATCGACCTTGCCGACTTTCTTCGTGACGATATTGCCGAGCGCCCACATGCATGCGGCGCACAGCGTGAGCGCAAAGCCGGCGACGGTCATCGAGTGGCCGCCTTGCAGGCCGATCACCGCGAGGCCGCCCGCCGCGATCAGCAAACCCGCGACGTTCGGCAAGCTAAACCGCTCATGCAGAAAGAGCGCCGCGAACATCAGCGTGAAAAACGCCTGCGCCTGCAGCACCAGCGAAGCAAGCCCCGCCGGCATGCCGACATACATCGCCGAGAAGAGAAACGCGAACTGGCCGAACGAGATCGTCGCGCCGTACGCGAACAGCCAGCGCCACGGCAGGTTCGGGCGCTTGACGAAAAACACCGCCGGCACCGCGGCGAGCGTGAAGCGCAATGCGCCGAGCAGCATCGGCGGCACGCCATGCAGACCCACCTTGATCACGACGAAATTGACGCCCCACGCGACGACCACCACCAGCGCGAGCAGCAAATCCCTGGGCGACATCCCAGTCTCCAATTGATTATCCGATCCGGCAGTTTAGCGGAGCCGGCCGCGCCGCATGATCGTGCGCGGCGGACTCCCGCAGCGTCGTTGTGCAGCGAGCCGTCGATATCACACGCTGCGCAGTAGAATCGTCTATTGGCCACATTCTCCCCTCACCATTCCAGCCGAGCCGCCTATGACTTCCTCGATCAAAGCAGTCCTCAAACCGCATCTGCGCGACGTCGGCAGTCTGACCGTGCGGCGCGTGCTGCCCGCTATGGCGGCGCGCCTGATCGGCCCGTTCATCTTCTTCGATCACATGGGCCCCGCCACGCTCGAGCCCGGCGTCGGCCTCGACGTGCGGCCGCATCCGCACATCGGCCTCGCCACCGTCACCTATCTGTTCGAAGGCGCGATCATGCATCGCGACAGCCTCGGCTCGGAGCAGAAAATCGTCCCCGGCGACGTCAACTGGATGACGGCCGGGCGCGGCATCGTCCACTCCGAGCGCACGCCGGCCGAAGACCGCGCGAGCGGCCAGACCATGCACGGCATCCAGACCTGGGTCGCGCTGCCGCTCGCGGACGAAGAGATCGAACCGTCGTTCGCGCATCACGCGGCCGACACGCTGCCGGTCGTCGAGCGCAACGGCGTCACGCTACGCGTGATCGCGGGCACGGCCTTCGGCGCGGTGTCGCCGGTCACGACCTTCTCCGGCACGCTGTACGTTGCCGCCGAATTCGCGCCGGGTAGCGCCTTCGCGCTCGAACCGGAACACGAGGAACGCGGTGTCTATCTGGTTGACGGCGATCTGGAGATCGACGGCGCGCCGCTCGAAGCCGGCCAGATGGCGGTGCTCGCGCTCGACGAAACGGTCACGCTCGCCAGCACGCACGGCGCGCGCGTGATGTTGCTTGGCGGCGAAAAGTTGGACGGCGAGCGTTTTATCGAGTGGAATTTCGTCGCCAGTTCGCGCGAAAAGATCGAGGCCGCGAAACTCGCGTGGACCAATCAGGAGATGGGCAAGGTGCCGGGTGAAACCGAGTGGATTCCGCTCCCGGAACGAAAATAAGCGCAAATAGGCGCTAATGATCGCAAATGGCGCAAGGGAGCAACCGCGTGCCCGCCGCATTGAATGTGCGCGGTTCGGCCCCACCTAATGACAAACCGTTTTATCGACGAGGACGCAATGGACACCACTCTGGCCACTTTTGAACAGGACGTCATCACGGCGTCGACACTGGCCCCCGTGCTGGTCGATTTCTGGGCGCCGTGGTGCGGCCCCTGCAAGAGCCTCGGCCCGATGCTGGAAAAGCTCGAAGCCGAAGCGGCCGGCAAATGGAAGCTGGTGAAGGTGAACGTGGACGAGAATCAGGAACTGGCCGCGCACTTCCAGGTGCGCAGCATTCCGCACGTCGTGGCGTTCGCCGACGGCCAGCCGGTCGATCAGTTCATCGGCGTGTTGCCTGAGGGGCAGTTGCGCGAGTTCATCGAGCGGCTCGTGCCGGAAGGCGCTGACGCCGCGCGGCTCGACGCGCAGAGCGCGTTGGCCGAAGGCCGCCGCGACGACGCGTACGAAGCGCTGCAGGCCGCGCTCGCTTACGACCCGGGCTTCGACGAAGCGCGCATGGACCGCATCGAACTGCTGCTCGAAGACCACCGCATCGAGGAAGCGCGCAATGAAGTCGACCTGCTGTCGCCGAAAACGACGCAAGGCATCGATGCGCGCTTCAACGCTATCAAGACGCGCCTGGACGCGGTGGATGCCGCCGCGGACCTGCCGCCCACGGATGCGCTCGAAGCCAAAGTCGCCGCCGCGCCGGACGATCTCGAAGCGCGCTTCGATCTGGCCAGCGCGTTGATTGCACGCCGCAAATATGCGCAAGCGCTCGAACATCTGCTGGCGATCGTGCAGCGCGACCGCTCGTTCCGTGATGACATCGGCCGCAAGACAATGTTGTCGGTGTTCGATCTGGCCGCGCATCAGCCGGAGCTGGTATCACAGTGGCGGCGCAAGCTGAGCGCGTCGTTGTTCTGATCCAAAGTAGATTCAGGCGCGGTTGCGGCCAATACGGCCGCCGCGCCTGAATGTGCGGCAGTGTGCAAATCTTTGCCTGGCTGCGCCGCGCAATCTTCACGCTCAGCCGTAGAAGCGCCGCGCGTTTTCGGCGGCGCTCAGCGCTTTAACCCACCGCCTGTTTCGCCAACGCCCGCAACACATGCGCGGCCGCGGCAAAGCCAAAGCTCGCGGTCACACACACGCTCGAACCAAATCCCGCGCAGTTCAAACCGACCGGTCCCGTGTAACCCGGCGACGTGTTCACGTGCTCGGCTTCGTCGTCGATATCGCAAACGGCGGCTTCCGGGTAGATCAGCGGCTCGTCCGAGTACACCGCGCTCACCTTGAACTTCGCCTTCGGCCCGCGCGGGAAACCATGCTGCTTGCGCAACTGGCCGCGCACTTTCGACAGCAGCGGGTCCTGGATCGTCAACGCGAGATCGTCGATGCGAATGCGCGTCGGGTCGAGCTGTCCGCCCGCGCCGCCCACCGTGATCAACGGCTGGTTGCGCTCGACGCACCAGGCGATCAGCGCGGTCTTGGTGCGCACGCTGTCGATCGCGTCGATCACGTAATCGAAACCGCCGCCTAGTGTCGCCGCGAAGTTGTCCGGCTCGACGAAGTCTTCGATCAGCCGCACGTCGCAGTACGGATTGATCGCCGCGATGCGCTCGGCCATCGCTTCGACTTTCGGTTTCCCGTAGTTGCCGTCGAGCGCATGGATCTGCCGGTTAGTGTTGCTCTCGGCAACGTTGTCGAGATCGATCAGCGTCAGTGTGCCGAGCGCGCTGCGCGCGAGCGCCTCGGCCACCCACGACCCCACCCCGCCGATGCCGATCACCGCGACGTGCGCGCCTTCGAACGCGGCGAGCGCCGGTGCGCCGTACAGGCGCGCGATGCCGCCGAAGCGCCGCGCGCGGTCGGCGGTTTCACTCCCGTCGATGCTGGTAGTAAGATCAGATTGCGCGGTAGTGCTGGACATGGTGGCAGGGCTCGTTGAATACAGGCAAGACAGAAAGTGGCGCCGCCCAGCTCGGACGGGTGCGGGCGGTTCAGACATACTCAACCCGTATTTTGCCTGAACGCGTCGCGGCTCATGCCGCTGCATCACGGAACACGTACGGTGCGCGGCCTTGCGCTGGTCGCGCGCAAAAAACTGGCTCCTTAGCTATACTTGCCTGACTGTAGCGTTCGCATAAGAACATGACTTCACTCGCCGAACTTCGCAAAAACTATTCGCTGGGTTCTTTGGACGTTGCCGATGTCGACCGCGATCCGATTCGCCAATTCGACACGTGGTTTCATCAGGCTGTCGACGCCAAATTGCCCGAACCGAATACGATGACGCTGGCCACCGTCGATGCGCGCGGCCGGCCGTCTGCGCGCATCGTGCTGATCAAGGGCGTCGACGAGCGCGGCTTTGTGTTCTTCACCAACTACGAGAGCCGCAAGGGCCGCGAACTGGCCGCCAATCCTTATGCGAGCCTGTTGTTCTACTGGATCGAACTGGAACGCCAGGTGCGCGTGGAAGGCCGCATCGTCAAAACCAGCGCGGCGGAAAGCGATACGTATTTCGCGTCGCGTCCGCTCGGTTCGCGCATCGGCGCGTGGGCATCGAATCAGAGTCAGCTGATTGAAAGCCGTTCGCAGCTCGAAACGCGCGAACGCGAAATCAGCCTGCAATACGGCGACCAACCGCCGCGACCGCCGCATTGGGGCGGTTATCGTTTGGTGCCCGAAGCAATCGAATTCTGGCAGGGCCGGCCGTCGCGACTGCACGACCGTCTGCTCTACACTCGCGCAAGCGAAACTGGCGACTGGCACATCTCCCGCCTATCGCCTTGAATCGGAATTTAACGCCGGCAGCGCGCCGCCAACGCAGCAGCGCGCGCCGGCCAGATCACGTCTCGCGGCATGGGAGTTGGGCCGCGCCGAGCCACGATCGACACAAGCTTTGCTTTAATTCAACGGACACGGAGAGATCACATGTTCTGGGAGAAGAAGCTGGCGCAATGGGTAGAAGATGTCAAAGCCAGGGCTAACCTGCCGGCACGCCTCGTGCTGTGGGATGGCCAGCAACATGACTTCGGGCAGTTCGCCGCGCCGCAGGTCACGCTGCATGTGAAAAGCGCCACGGCGCTGCCCTACCTGCTCGAACCGAGCCTCGACAATCTCGGCGAGGCCTACGTGAAGGGCAAGATCGACATCGAAGGCAAGCTGTCGGACATCATCAATGTCAGCTATCAGCTGGCGCGCAACACCGTGACCAGCGCGAGCAAGCTGGCGCGCGTGCGACGCTACTTCCATCACTCGAAGGCGTCGGACAGGAAGGCGATCCAGTATCACTACGACGTCTCGAACGAGTTCTACAAGCTGTGGCTCGACGAGAACATGGTGTACTCGTGCGCGTACTTCGAGAACGGCAACGAAGATCTCGCCACCGCGCAAATCAAGAAGATCGACCACATCCTCACCAAAATCCAGTTGCAGCCGGGGCAGCGTCTGCTCGACATCGGCTGCGGATGGGGCGCGCTCGTGCTGCGCGCGGCGCAGAAATTCGGTGCGAAATGCGTCGGCGTGACGCTCTCGCAAAACCAGTTCGATCTCGCCACTTCACGTGTGAAAGCGGCGGGTCTGGAAGGCCAAATCGAGATTCGCCTGCAGGATTATCGCGACGTCGCAGGGCAGTTCGATCGCATCACCAGCGTCGGCATGTTCGAGCACGTCGGACGCAAGAATCTGCCGGGCTACTTCCAGAAGATCCGCGAGTTGCTGGCCGACGACGGCGTCGCGATGAATCACGGCATCACGTCGAGCGACTCGGACAGCGGCGAGACCGCGCTCGGCGGCGGCGAATTCATCGACCGCTACGTGTTCCCCGACGGCGAATTGCCGCACATCAGCCTCGCGCTCGAAGCGATGCAGCGCGGCGGGCTCGAAGCGGTTGACGTCGAAAGCCTGCGCCGTCACTATGCGCACACGCTGAATCTGTGGGCGGAAAATTTCGAAGCGCATGCGGACGAAGCCCGCAAGCTGGTCGACGACGAAAAATTCCGCATCTGGCGCGTGTACCTCGCCGGCTGCGCGTATGCGTTCGAAACCGACGACGTGTCGATCTACCAGGTGGTGTGCCGCAAAGCCGGCCGAAGCGCGAAAACCTTGCCGTGGTCGCGCCGCTACATGTACGAAAAGCCGCTGTAAGAGGGTTGCGTCGCGGCGCCGTGCATGAGCGGGCGGGCGCGGCGCAATCTCGAACAGCAGGCTGGACATTGATGGACCAGAGCAGGACAAGCGAAGTTGAGCAGTCGGCAAGCGGCACGAACGACGGAAATGACGACGGTGGCGAAGCCGTGCAGTTCGATCTGTTCGGGATGCCGGTGGAGCAGGCGCCTTCACCGGCGAACGCGTCGGCGCAGGCGGATGCTCATGGCGAAAAATCGCGGCGCGCGTCGTCTGCGGATGCTTCTCGGTCTGCTGCAGAAGCGCCTGCCGCAACCGCACCAACTGGAGCCGCGCCGCTACCCGAGCGCAGGCGTCGGTCGCGCATCGAGTCCCATGAGACCAGCGCCGCCGCCTCGCTCTGGCTGGACGAAGAGACGCCCGACAGCGCCGCGCCGGAGTCTGCTCCGAGCGCCGCCGCCGTTCCCGCAGATAAGCCGAAAAAGCGCCGCGCCCGCGAAATCCTCGCCGCCCCGCCGTCGCCCGCACTGCTCGCGCTTGCGGCCGAACTGCCGCCGCAAATCCACCTCGGCACGTCGACCTGGTCTTTTCCGGGCTGGAACGGCATCGTCTACGGCGACGAATACAGCAACAGCAAACTCTCGCGCGACGGCCTCACGGCCTACGGCGCGCATCCGCTGCTCAAGACGGTCAGCATCGACCGGTCGTTCTATCAGGCGCTGCCAGTCACCGATTACCTGCGCTACGCGCAGCAGGTCCCCGAGCATTTCCGCTTTATCGTCAAGGCGCCGATGACTGTCACCGACGCCACCGTGCGCGCCGGACACGGCGAACCGGTATCGCTGAACCCGTGTTTCCTGAACGCGCAAATGGCGATCGACGAATTCGTCACACCTTGTGTCGAAGGGCTCGGCGCGAAAGCCGGCGCGCTGGTGTTCCAGCTTTCGCCGCTGCCAGATCAGATGCTCGCGCAACCGGCGGCGTTCATCGAACGCCTGGCCGAATTCCTGATGGCATTGCCGAAGCTGCCGCACGGTACCTGCTACGCAATCGAAATACGCGATGCGAGTCTGCTCACGCCGCGCTTCATCCGTACGTTGAAAGCGGCGGGCGTGCGCTATTGCGTGGGGATTCACGCGCGGATGCCGGACCCGCTGCGCCAGGCCGCCGCGCTGGCGTTGCTGGACGGCGAGCCGGCCGGACCGCTGATCGTGCGCTGGAGCCTGCATGGCGGCTTCAAATACGAACAGGCGAAGGCCAAGTACG
>NZ_JARESU010000330.1:0-3060 GCF_046027075.1 Paraburkholderia sp. RL18-085-BIA-A
ATCTCGCGCATCAGGCAATGCAAGCCCGCCCGATGCACTCGAACCGGACCACGCGACGACCTGCTTAATCGTCGTCGTCGTCGACAGCAGCAACTGTCTTCGAGCCATCGGCTGCGACCTTCGAGTAAATCGAGTGCGGGACGGGATACGGCTTGTCACCCATCACGCCCTTCCACTGCACGCGATTGAACAGATCCGGCGGAATACGATCTTCCTTGGAGAAGTCAAAGTCCTTCGTCGCATTCGCCCAGTACGTCGCGTCATGTAGCGGATGAATGTCCTCACCTTGGGCAAACTGGTTGCCGTCGGTGCCGCTCGCCACGTTGCCCACGTTCGTGCTCTTCAGAATCGTCGAAGCAACGGCCGTGTAGGTCCACGAACCGTCCGACTTCGTGTCGAAGAGGTCGGCCATCGGACGCGCGTACGCCGTGTTCAGGTCGATATGCTGGGTACCGAGCACGTCTTCCATGGTACGGAGCGCGTTGACCTGGCTGTAGGCGGTGCTGACGACGGCGTGCTTCTTCACATACGCGCCGACGACGTAAGCGGGCGAACGGTGCGAGTCAACGTGATCGGAACCGGCTTGCGAGTCATCCTCGACCACCACGATCAGCGTGTCCTGCGCATACGGGCTGTGCGCGACGGTTTCGACCAGCTTGCCAACTGCGAAGTCGTTGTCGGCTTCTTCCTGCTCAGCCGAACCCATCTGGCCGACGTTCTGGGCAAAACTGCCGGTGTGGTCGGAGCCCATGCGGACCATTTCAAACGACGGGAGCTGGCCGTTCGCGACGTACTGCTGGAACTCGCGGTTCCATTCGAGTTCGCGGAAGGTGTCGGGATAGGCCTGGTCGAAGCCGCGGTAGTACTGGTCCGTCAGGTTGGCGAGCGAAGGCTTGAGCGGGTGAGCCTGGACGATGCCGGCACCGGCCGGATTGAGCAGCGGGTTGGCGATCGTGCCGATCGAGCCAACGTTGTTGACCATGCCGCCGTAGTTGCGGACCGCACCGCCGGCTTGCAGCACCGCGTCGTAGATGCTCGCTTTCTGATAGCCGAACGGCGCATCCGGCACCGTCACGTCGGCGCTGCCCGGCAGCGCGTTGGCCGCGCCGCCCGGCAGCGACGACGTGGCGCTCGTGAAGCTGCCATTCGTGGCGAAGTCGCGCATGGCGGTGGTGGGGAGGCCAACCGGCAGACCGCGGTTGGAGCCTTCGGATTCATACGCCATGCCGCGGTTGACGGCAGCGTAGTTCTCCTGCTGCGAAACTTCCTCGGTCGGCGTGACGTGTGCGTGCTGCACCCACGACCAGCCGTCCATCGAACCGTCGCCGGGATCAGCGAAGTTGTCGAGCGTGACGAAGTTGCTGGAGATGTTGTGGAAGTTCGGCGTGGTGGCCTTGCCGTACATCGTCAGCGTCGGATCGCCGTTCGAGCCGTTGCCGAGGTCGCCGAGGATCTGGTCGAACGTGCGGTTTTCCTTCACGACGTAGATAACGTGCCTGATGCGAGCGCGCAAGAAGTTCATCGTCTCGCGATCGCTATCCGACTCCCTCGTCGAGTAGTGGTTATTTTCGTCCACCTGGGTGGTCAGCTGGTCAAGCACATCGCCGGTCGGGACCGGGGCGCTGACGAGGCTGCTCTGTTCCAGGCCGAACTGGTACTGGGCCAAGTTACCCGAGGTGTAGAGGGGGTTCGGGCCCGTGACCGACTTGCCGTTGATGAGGTACATCTGCGAGCCATCGGCGCTCAGCGTGATGTCCTTCGGCGCATAGGCGGTCGGGATCAGACCGTTGACATGGTAGCCGTTCTCGCCAGTGAGCGAGATCACAGCGATCGAGTTGTCACCGTTGTTGACCGCATACAGGGTCTTGCCGTCCTTCGAAACGGTCACGTTGACCGTATCGCGGCCGCTGTATTTCTTGTTGTTGCCGCTGCCCTGGTCGTTGCCGTCGCCATTCTGGCTGGCGATGTCGATCGTTTTCTCAACCTTGTGGCTGGCGGTATCGATGACGGCGACCTGGTCGGCGTTCGATACGGCGACGTAGAGCTTCGACTGATCAGGCGAGAAGGCCATGCCGTATGCATTGCCCTTCACCGGGATGCGCGTGATGAACTGCGGCGCGGCCGGGTTCGCCAGGTTCAGCACCACGACTTCACGGTCACGCACCGACGAGATGAACGCGGTGCCGTCGGCCTTCAGCGAAACCGCCCACGGGTATTCGCCACCGGGGACGCCCTGCTGGCCCGACGTGTTGAACGGACGCAGGTCGTATTCGGACACGAGCGTGTTCGAGCCCGTATCGATGATGGAGATCGAATCGTTGTAGTTGTTGGCAACGACCAGGTTCCGGCCGTCAGCGGAGACAGCCAGACCGCCGGCGTTCGGCTTGACGCCCGAACCGATACCCGTCGTGTGGTTCAGTGCGATGGCCGCGGTCTGGGACCATTGGGCCGACGGGGCAGCCGAAGCGCGTTTATACGCATAGACCGTGTCGTCGGCGCCGCCGGTGCCGTACAGGGTCTGGTTGCCGTTCCAGGCGAGACCGTCGAACGCGTTGTTCTGGTGAATGGCTTGCACCAGCCTCGGGTTGGCCTTGTTCGCGCCCGACACGTCGTAGATGAAGATGTACTGGGTCGAGTCAGCCTTGTCCAGCGTGCTGTTGTTGGCGCCCGTGTAGACGGTGTTGTAGCCAGCGGTGATCACGGCCAGCGTGTTGCCGTCCGGGCTGAGCTGCGACTTGATGGCACCGCTGACCACCTGGGTCGACTTGGCCGAAAGCTGCGGATTCAGCAACTGCTGGACGGCGCCCGGAATGGCTCTCGGGGAGATGAACTGGCCGGTCGGCAACAGTTCCATGCTGCTTTGAGGTGCTGCGCCTGCTTGAAGGGATGGGAAGAGTATAGAGCCAGTCAGTAATCCTAATGTAATGCCAGACTGAATCGGATTGCATTTTTTCATTTTATATCTCCAGAAGACAAACAGAATTGAAATCTCTACTCCTGAACTGAACTGAACTTCTCAGATCTGTTTTGTTACCCCTGATCTAGTATTGGAGCTGCTTG
>NZ_JARESU010000331.1:0-2985 GCF_046027075.1 Paraburkholderia sp. RL18-085-BIA-A
AGGAGAGACGTCATGGCAGAAGCCGACCAGCCCACAACAGACCACACGTTGGAACAACAGGCGACCGAAACGACCGACGGATTCCATCTCGTCATCGACGCGTTGAAACTGAACGACATCAATACGATTTTCGGACTGGTCGGCATCCCCATTACTGACCTGGCGCGACTGGCACAAGCCGAAGGAATGCGTTTCATCGGCTTTCGCCATGAACAGCACGCGGGCAATGCAGCAGCTATCGCGGGCTTCATGACGCAGAAGCCGGGCATCTGCCTGACGGTGTCGGCGCCGGGCTTTCTGAACGGCCTGACCGCGCTTGCCAATGCGACCACCAACTGTTTCCCGATGATTCTGATCAGCGGTTCGAGCGAACGCGAAATCGTCGATCTGCAGCAGGGCGATTACGAGGAAATGGACCAGCTGAATGCGGCCAGGCCCTACGCGAAGGCCGCGTATCGCGTGCTGCATGCGGAAGACATCGGTATCGGCGTGGCGCGAGCGATTCGTGCGGCGGTGTCGGGCCGGCCGGGCGGCGTGTATCTGGATTTGCCGGCCAAACTGCTCGCGCAAACGATGGATGCCGTGAAGGCGCAGCAGTCGCTGGTGCGAGTGGTCGACGCCGCGCCGCGTCAGTTGCCGGCGCCGGAATCGGTCAAGCGTGCGATCGAGGTGCTGAAGAGCGCCAAACGTCCGCTGATCCTGCTCGGCAAGGGCGCGGCGTATGCCCAGGCTGACGCGGAGATCCGTGGCTTCGTCGAACAAAGCGGCATTCCGTATCTGCCCATGTCGATGGCCAAGGGTTTGTTGCCGGATACCCATGATCAATCGGCGTCGGCGGCACGCTCGTTCGTGCTTCAGGAAGCCGACGTGGTCGTGCTGATCGGCGCGCGTCTGAACTGGCTGCTCTCGCACGGCAAAGGCAAAACGTGGGGCGCGGAGCCGAAGAAGTTTATCCAGGTCGATATCTCGCCGACCGAAATCGACAGCAACGTCGCGATTGCCGCGCCGGTGATCGGCGATATCGGTTCGTGTGTGGCGGCACTGCGTGCGGGCCTCGACGCGAGTTACACGAAGCCGGCCGCCGAGTGGACCGGCGCGATCGCCGAGCGCAAGAGCAAGAACCTCGCAAAGATGGCTGCGACGCTCGACAAGAACCCGTCGCCGATGAATTTCCACAGCGCGCTGCGCGCGATCCGCGACGTGCTCAAGACGCGTCCCGACATCAACGTCGTCAATGAAGGTGCGAACACGCTCGACTACGCGCGCAGCATCATCGACATGTACGAGCCGCGCAAACGCTTCGATTCGGGCACGTGGGGAATCATGGGTATCGGCATGGGCTTCGCGATTGGCGCGGCGGTGACGAGCGGCAAGCCGGTCGTCGCGATCGAAGGCGATAGCGCGTTCGGTTTCAGCGGCATGGAACTCGAAACCATCTGCCGTTACGACCTGCCGGTATGCACGATCGTGTTCAACAACAACGGCGTGTATCGCGGCACCGACGTGAACCCGACCGGCGGCAAGGACGTCGCGCCCACTGTGTTCGTGAAGGGCGCGCGCTACGACAGGATGATCGAGGCGTTCGGCGGCGTCGGGTATCACGTGAGCACGCCGGAAGAACTGACCAAGGCGCTGCTCGAAGCAATTGCGTCGGGCAAACCGACCTTGATCAATGCCGTGATCGACGAAGCGGCGGGCACCGAGAGCGGCCGCCTGACCAATCTGAATCCGCAAAGCGCGGCAATGAAAAAGTAATCCGACGAACCCAGGAGCTATCAAAGTGACCAAACCTCTCGAAGGCATCAAGATCATCGACTTCACCCACGTTCAAGCCGGTCCCGCGTGCACACAGTTGCTCGCATGGTTCGGCGCCGATGTGATCAAGGTTGAAAGGCCGGGTTCGGGCGATGTGACGCGTAACCAGCTGCGCGACATCCCGGATGCCGACGCACTCTACTTCACGATGCTCAACAGCAACAAGAAGTCGCTGACGTTGGACACGAAAAAACCTGAAGGCAAGGAAGTGCTGGAGAAGCTGATCCGCGAATCCGACGTGCTGGTCGAAAATTTTGGCCCAGGCGCGTTGGACCGGATGGGCTTTTCGTGGGAGCGCCTGAACGAACTCAATCCGAAGATGATCGTCGCCTCGGTGAAGGGCTTCAGCGACGGCCATCACTACGATGATCTGAAGGTCTACGAAAACGTCGCCCAATGCGCAGGCGGCGCTGCGTCCACCACCGGCTTCTGGGACGGTCCGCCCACCATTAGCGCCGCCGCGCTCGGCGACAGCAACACGGGCATGCATCTGGCAATCGGCATTCTCACCGCACTGCTGGGACGCGACAAAACCGGCAAAGGCCAGAAGGTCGCAGTGTCGATGCAGGACAGCGTTCTGAACCTGTGTCGCGTGAAGCTGCGCGACCAGCAACGGCTTGAGCGAGTGGGATATCTCGAGGAATATCCGCAATATCCGCACGGTGAATTCAGCGATGTCGTGCCGCGCGGCGGCAACGCCGGCGGCGGCGGTCAGCCGGGCTGGGTGCTCAAGTGCAAGGGCTGGGAGACGGATCCGAACGCCTACATCTACTTCACGATCCAGGGCCATGCATGGGAGCCGATCTGCAAGGCACTTGGCAAACCCGAGTGGATCGATGACCCGGCTTACAAGACCGCTGAAGCACGTCAACCACACATCTTCGAGATCTTCGGAACCATCGAAGCCTGGCTCGCCGACAAGACCAAATTCGAAGCGGTCGACATTCTGCGCAAGTTCGATATTCCATGCGCACCGGTGCTGACAATGAAGGAACTGGCCAACGATCCGTCATTGCGCGCGAGCGGCACGATCGTCGAAGTGCCGCACAAGAAGCGTGGTTCGTATCTGACGGTGGGCAGCCCGATCAAATTCTCGGATATGAAACCGGAAGTCACGGCGTCGCCGCTGCTTGGCGAACACACGGACGAAGTGCTGGCGAGCCTTGGCTA
>NZ_JARESU010000332.1:0-2960 GCF_046027075.1 Paraburkholderia sp. RL18-085-BIA-A
AAGTACGCTACACCAGTGTAGTTTACTTTACATGGATACTCTGACTTCCTGGTCTGTCCTCGTTCTGACGTTTCCCACCGAGAACGCCACAGCGCGCATGCGGGCGTGGCGGGCGCTGAAGGCGAAGGGGTGCGCCGTCCTGCGTGACGGCATCTACCTGTTGCCGCACACCGCGGAGCGCGAGGACATGCTGCGCGAACTCGCCGGTAGCATCGACGAAGCCGGCGGCACCGCGCATCTGCTGCGGGCACAAAGCCTGGACGCGTCGCAGGAAGCGGACTTTCGCGCACTGTTCGATCGCAATGGCGAATACACGACTTTTGTCGCATCACTGGGCACCGCGCGGAAAACGCTGGGAGGCCAAGCACCAGCGGAGGTCACCCGTCTGTTACGTCGCCTGCGCAAGGACTACGAGGCGATCCGGACGATCGACTACTTTCCGGGCGCCGCATCGACCGACGCCGAAGTCGCCTGGGAAGACTTTCTGGCGCTCGCGGATACCGTCCTGTCGCCGGGTGAGCCGCATGCGGCCGAGCGGGCCATCCGGCCGTTACGGCGCGACGAGTACCAGGCTCGCACGTGGGCGACCCGGCAACGGCTATGGGTCGACCGCGTGGCGAGCGCCTGGCTGATCCGTCGCTTCATCGATCCGCAGGCGCGCTTCCTGTGGCTCGTGTCGCCGGTGGCCTGCCCGCCGGAGGCACTCGGCTTCGACTTCGACGGCGCCGCCTTTACGCACGTGGGCGAGCGCGTGACGTTTGAGGTGCTGCTCGTGAGCTTCGGTCTCGATGACGACGCGGCGCTTCTTCGGCTCGGTGAAATGGTGCACGCGCTGGATGTCGGCGGCGCACCGGTGCCCGAGGCGATCGGCTTCGAAGCGGTGATGGCCGGCGCGCGCCAACGCGCATTGGACGACGATCAACTGCTCGACGAGATGGGTCGCGTGCTGGATTCAATCTACGCGCACTTTACGGCGAGCACAAAAAACAGCACCGCAGGGGGCCAGTCATGAACACCACGACGGCGACCGCGCCCGGCTACACGCTCGGCCAGATGGTCCTTTACATGCTGCGGCTCGGTACCTTCGGGTTTGGCGGCCCGGTGGCGCTGGTCGGCTACATGCACCGCGACCTGGTCGAGCGACGGGGCTGGATCAGCGAACAGGACTACAAGGAAGGATTGGCACTGGCTCAAATGATGCCAGGTCCTCTTGCCGCACAACTCGGCATTTACCTCGGATACGTACATTACCGCGTCGTCGGCGCAACGCTGGCCGGTATCGCTTTCGTTCTGCCTTCGTTCCTGATGGTTGTGGCGCTCGGCTGGGCCTACGCGCAGTTTGGCGGCCTCTCGTGGATGCAGGCAGTCTTCTACGGCGTCGGTGCCGCGGTGGTCGGAATCATCGCGATGAGCGCGTACAAGCTGACCAGAAAGACCGTCGGCAAAGACAGATTGCTGTGGGCGATATTCCTGACGCTCGCGGTCGTGACCGTGGTCACCCAGTCCGAGATCGCATGGCTGTTTATCGCGGGTGGCCTGCTCAACTGGTTCTGGCGTGCTCCGCCGAAATGGCTCAGCAAGGGTGGATTGAATGCGCTCGCCGTGACGCAGGCGCCCGGCATGAGCGGCGTCCTGAGCGGTCTTGATCTGCCACTGCTCGGCCAGATTGGCCTTTTCTTTGCCAAGGCCGGCGCGTTCGTGTTTGGCTCGGGACTCGCGATCGTGCCGTTCCTCTATGGTGGCGTGGTGACCGAACACCACTGGCTCAACGACAAGCAGTTCGTCGACGCAGTCGCCGTCGCGATGATCACGCCGGGGCCGGTCGTCATCACAGTCGGCTTCATCGGCTACCTCGTCGCGGGACTGCCGGGCGCCTGTATCGCCGCGCTCGGGACCTTCCTGCCTTGCTACCTGTTCACCGTACTGCCGGCGCCGTACTTCAAGAAATACGGCAAGCTGCCCGCCGTCAAGGCATTCGTTGACGGCATCACCGCCGCCGCTGTGGGCGCCATCACCGGCTCAGTAATTGTCATCGCGCGGCGCTCCATCGTTGACTGGCCGACTGTCGTACTTGCGCTTGTGACGGTCGTGCTGCTCTGGCGTTTCAAGAAGCTGCAGGAGCCGGTGGTCGTCGTCGCAGCGGCGCTGTTCGGTCTTGCTGTCTATCCGCTCATCCATTCGCACGCCATCTGACGGAACCCGCGTGCGCGCATTCTACGAGGAACGTAATCATGGCAACACGTCGTACCTTCCTGCACAACACCGCTGCGGTTGGCGCGGGAATCATGCTGGCCCAGGCACAAACCGTACGTGCCGCAGAAGAGCCCGGTTACACCGACAAGCTCACAGACGCGGACGGCAAGTATGCCGCTGGACCGCTGCCATTCGCCTACGACGCGCTTGAACCCGTTGTCGATGCCCGCACTGTCGAGCTGCACTACAACTTTCACCACAAGCCTGCTGTGGTTGCCGCGAACAAGGCTGAAGACGGCCTCGCGAAGGCGCGGGACTCAAACGACTTCGCGCTGGTGAAGTTCTACGAGAAAGAACTCGCGTTCCAGCTGTCCAGCCACATCCTGCACACGATTTACTGGACCAGCATCTCCGGCAAGGGCGGTGAACCGAAGGGTGACCTGGCAAAGGCAATCGACAGGAATTTCGGCTCATACGCGAAGTTCAAGGCACAACTGGTTGCCGCAACGATTGCTGTAGAAGCATCGGGCTGGGGCGTTGTTGGCTACCACCCGGCAACAGGCAAGCTCATGATCCTGCAATGCGAGAACCATCAGAAGCTCACAGCCTGGGGCATCCAGCCCATCCTCATCCTCGACGTTTTTGAGCACGCGTACTACCTGAAGTACCAGAACAGGCGCAACGAATACGTCAATCAGCTTTTTAGCCTCATCAACTGGGACAACGCGGCCATGCGGATGCAGGCAGCGTTGCCTGCGCGGAGGCTG
>NZ_JARESU010000333.1:0-2949 GCF_046027075.1 Paraburkholderia sp. RL18-085-BIA-A
AGAATGCTGTTGGCCGTCGCGATGCCGATACACAGAATGGTGCCGGTGAGCGCCGGCACGCTCACGCGGGTGCCGGTGCTGAACAGCATCCACGCGATGCCCGCGAGCGACCCCGGCAAGCCGCTGACGATGATGAACGGGTCGAGCCACGACTGGAAGTTCACGACCATCAGCAGATAGACGAGCGCGATCGCGAACACGAGACCGCTTGCGAGGCCGCTGAACGAGTCGTGCATTGCCTGCACCTGGCCGCGCACGACGATCGACGCGCCAGGCGGCAGTTGCGGCCGGATCTGGTCGACGAGCCGGGTCACGTCGGTCGCGACGCCGCCGAGGTCGCGCCCTTGCGTCGACGCGAAAATGTCGAGCACCGGCTGCACGTTGTAGTGCGTGACGACGCCCTGCTGGGTGCCGCGCGTCAGCGTGCTCAACGCGCCAAGCAGGTTCTGCGGGGCGGGCGCGCCAGGGACGGCCGACGTCAAGCCGCTCTGCGCGACCGGAATATTGGCGAGCGCCTGCAGCGAATTGATGTCGTACTGAGGCATCATCGCCATCAGCGGATAGCTGACGCCGTTGCGCGGATCGAGCCAGAAATTGGGCGTGGTCTGTGAGCTGCCGGACAGCGCGATCAGAAGGTTCTGCGACACGTCGCGTTGCAGCAGGCCGGCCTGGATCGCCCGCGTGCGGTCGACATTGACGTTGATCGCGGGCGCGTCGCCGGGCTGCTGGATGCGCGCGTCGACGAGGCCGCGCACGCCGCGCAGTTGCGCGAGCAGCTTGTTGGCGACGACGCGGTTCGCGCCGAGCTTGTTGCCGACGATCTGGACATCGATCGGCGCGGGCAAGCCGAAGTTGAGAATCTGGCTGACGATGTCGGCGGGCAGGAACGCGAACGTGACGCCGGGGAAATCGTTCGTGAGCGTCGTGCGAAGCTTTGCCACGTACTGCGCAGTGGGTTGGTGCTTCGGCGCGAGCGAGATCATCACGTCGGCGTCTTCCGGGCCGATCGGGTCGGACGAATCGTAGGTCAGGTTGATGCCGCTGACCGGCACGCCGATGTTGTCCAGCACCGCCGAGAGTTGCGACTGCGGAATCACGCTGCGCACGCGCGCTTCGACTTCGTCGGTGATGCGCGCGGTGTCCTCGATCCGCGTGCCGGTCGGCGCGCGCAGATGCAGGCGGATCTCGCCGGTATCGACAGCGGGGAAGAAGTCGCGCCCGGCGAAGGGCAGCAGCGCGAGCGAGCCGATGCACAGCGCAAGGAAGATCGCGATGAAGCGCCGCGGACTCGCCAGCGCCGCGTCGAGCACGCCGCGATAGCCTTTGCGCAGCCCTTCGAAGCGATGTTCGAAGGCGGCCTGGAAGCGGATCAGACGCGCGATCGGTCCGTTGCCGCTGACCGGCGTCTGGCTGCGGGCGCGCATCAGATACATCGCGAGGGTCGGCACCAGCGTGCGCGAGAAGAAGTACGACGCGATCATCGCGAACACCACCGCTTCGGCCATCGGCACGAACAGATAGCGCGCGACGCCGGACAGCAGGAACATCGGCACGAACACGATGCAGATCGACAGCGTCGAGACGAACGTCGGCACTGCGATTTCGCCGGAGCCGTTCAGGATCGCGTCGTAGAGCGGCTCGCCGTTTTCCAGGTGATGCGTGATGTTTTCGATCGCGACCGTGGCGTCGTCGACGAGAATCCCCACCGCAAGCGCGAGGCCGCCGAGCGTCATGATGTTGATGGTCTGGCCGAGCGCCGACAGCGCGATCAGCGAGGTCAGCACCGCGAGCGGAATCGACACCGCGATGATCAGCGTCGCGCGCCAGCTGCCGAGAAACAGCAGGATCATCAGCGCGGTCAGCCCGGCGGCGATCAGCGCCTCGCGAGCGACGCCCATCACCGCCGACTTCACGAACACCGACTGATCCGCTAGCGCGGTGATGTGCAAGGCGCTCGGCAGGCCGGCCTCGATATGCGGCAGCATCGACTTGACCTGCTGGATGATCGTCAGCGTCGAGGTGCTGCCTGATTTTTCGATGGTCAGCAGCGCGCCGCGCTTGCCGTCGGCGCGCACGATGTTGGTCTGCGGCGCGTAGCCATCGCGCACATGGGCGACGTCGCGCACATACACCACGCCGCCTGCCACCGTTTTGACCGGCAGATCGTTCAGCGCCGCGACCGTGTCGGTGCTGCCGTTCATCTGCACGTTGTATTCCTTCGTGCCGATCTTCGCGGTGCCGCCGGGCAGGATCAGGTTCTGCGCGTTGACGGCGTTGACCACGTCGAGCGGCGCCAGCCCTTTGGCCTGCAACGCGCGCGGGTCGATGTCGACCATGATCTGACGCACCTTGCCGCCGAACGGCAACGGCACCGCCGCGCCTTGCACGGTCGCCAGCTGCGTGCGGATCGCGCTATTGCCGAGGTCGTACAGCTGCTGTTCGGACAGGGTGTCGCTGGAGAGCCCGAGTTGCAGGATCGGCACCGTCGACGCGCTGTACGTGATGATGTTCGGCGGCAGCGTGCCCGGCGGCAGCACGCGCAGCATCGACTCGGCGCTCGACCCCGCCTCGGCGATCGCGCGATTGATGTCCGCGCCCTGATGAAAAAAGATCTTCACCACCGAGACGCCGTTCAGCGATTGCGACTCGATGTGCTCGATGTCGTCGACACTCGAAGTCAGCGCGCGCTCGTAATTCGACGTGATGCGATTGGCCATGTCCTCCGCGGAAAAGCCGTTATACGTCCAGACGATGCTGACGACAGGGATGTCGATATTCGGGAAGATATCGGTCGGCGTACGCAGTATCGCAAGCGGGCCGACAATAAAGATCAGCACGGCGAGGACCACGAAGGTGTAGGGCCGGCGCAGTGCGAGCGTGACGATCCACATGACTGTTTCCTGAAAAGAAGCGAAGGAAGGCGCGCGTCGTGCCGGTGCCGCAAGGGGC
>NZ_JARESU010000334.1:0-2938 GCF_046027075.1 Paraburkholderia sp. RL18-085-BIA-A
GTAAGCGCCTCGCTTGGACCGTTCGGGTTTTTCTGGACGACGCGATGTGAAGCGGGACATGCTATCTCCTTTGGGTATTTTGCGTTACCCGGTAACGAATTCAGACATATCGTTACCGGGTAACAACGACGAGGAGAAACCGATGGCGCAAACAACAGCGGAGCGGCAGGCCGCCTTCCGGGCAAGGCGGGCGACAGCTGGAAACGATGGCAACGGGGAGCGGCGGCTTGATATGTGGGTGACCACTGAAGCCGATCTCGCGCTCGCACGGCTGGCACGCCGTTACTCGGTAACGAAGCGTGAGATGCTGGAGCGGCTGGTAGTGCGGGCGGACGCGGCTATCGTGCGCAGGCTCGATCCGGACTCCGCAGAATGGGATACCTACTTCCAGGTTCGACGGTAGCCCTTCAGCGTTACCGGGTAACGGACCGCTGTCCCAGGTGCAGTCGGCTACTGGCTCAGCGCGTGTGAGCCGTTCCGGGCGATCGTGGCGTGCTGTCCACCGCTGTTGTTCAACCGGTCGGAACCGCAGGTTGGGGTGGATTTTGCAGGTGTGCGGCAACGCGCCAGGGCAGCAATTCGTCGACGCGGTTGATCGGGTGATCGGCGATGCAGGTCAGCACATGGCACAGGTAAGCACGCGGATCGACGCCATTGAGTTTGCACGTGGCGATCAGCGAGTACATCGCCGCTGCCCGCTCACCGCCGCTGTCAGAGCCGGCGAACATGAAGTTTTTTCGTCCCAGTGAGACACAGCGCAGCGCGTTCTCCGCGATGTTGTTGTCTATCTCCACCGTGCCATCGTCGCAGTACAGCGTCAGCGCGCCCCATTGATTGAGCGAGTAGTTGATGGCCTTGGCCGTATCCGACTTCGTTGACAGCGTCTGGAGCTTTGCCCTGAGCCATGCACCGTAGGTTTCAAGCAGCGGTTTGGCCTTCTCCTGCCGCACACGCAGCCGCTCGGCAGGCGGCTTGCCGCGGATACTGGCTTCGATGCCGTAGAGCTTGCCAATATAGTCGAGCGCCTTTTGCGTGGTTTCAGACGGCGTGCGCACGTGAATGTCGTACAGCTTTCTCCTCGCGTGCGCCCAGCATGCTGCCTCGCGCATCGAGCCGTCCCGGAACAGCTCGTTGAAGCCCGAATACGCGTCTGCCTGCAGGATCCCGCTGAAGCCGGTCAGATGGCGCTGGGGATGGACGCCTTGCCGGTTGGGCGAGTACGCAAACCAGACGGCGGCTGGTTCCTTCGAACCGGACCGACGGTCATCACGCACATAGACCCACAGCCGGCCTGTCTTTGTCTTCTTGTTGCCCGGCGCGAGCACAGGGATCGGCGTGTCGTCCGCATGGATCTTGACGCCGCCCATCGCGTAGCGGCGCAGCGCTTCCACCAGCGGATCAACGAGCGCCTCGCACTGACCAACCCAGCGGCCCATGCTCGCCGGGTCCAGTTTGACGTTTTCGCGTGCAGCGATCTCCGACTGCCGGTAAAGCGGCTGGTGATCGGCATACTTGGCCACAAAGATCTCGGCAAGCAGGCTTGGGTGCGCGATGCCGCGCTGAATCGGCAGGCTCGGTGCCGGCGGCTGAACGATGCGACGGCAGCAGGCGCAGATCTTCTTGCGCCGGATGGTGCGGATGACCTTGAACGCTGCCGCGATGCGGCCGAGCTGCTCGGAGACGTCCTCGCCCAGCGCTTGCATCTGGCCGCCGCATTCGGCGCAGGTTGGCTCCGGCTCGAGCACGTGCTCCTCACGCGGCAGGTGGTCCGGGAGCGCCTCGCGCGAAGCACGTTCGGGCGCGTCGGACCTGCTCCTGCCGCCGGCCTGTGCTTCGCGCGTTTCGGCTGCGCCACGGCTGCCGGTCAGATCATCCAGTCGGGTCTCAAGTTCCGCAATTTGCCGGTCCAGTTTCTCGGACTTGCGGCCGAACTGCATGCGCTTGAGCTTGTCGATCTGTGCCTTGAGCCGTTCGATTTCCAGATCGCGCTCTGCCAGGGACGCCCGCGCCTCGAGCAACAAGGCCTTGAGTGCATCGATGTCATCAGGAAGGTCGCTGGCATCAGACATGCCACGCAGTTTACGCAGGTGTTGCGCGGTTTACAACATCGACAGTGGCTCGGCGGTACGGCGTGGCTGCCGCCAGTCGATGCCCTCAAGCAGCATCGACAGCTGGGCCTGGGTCAGATGGATCTTGCCGCTATCGGCCTGCGGCCAGACAAAGCGGCCACGCTCGAGCCGCTTTGCAAGCAGCCATAGCCCGTCGCTGGTAGCCCAAAGAATTTTTATCAGATCACCTCGACGGCCGCGGAAGATGAACACGTGACCGCCCAGCGGATTCTCCTGAAGCGCCGCCTGTACCTTGGCGGCCAGGCCCTGGAACCCGGAACGCATGTCGGTCACCCCCGCGGCAATCCAGATGCGTGTGCCCGCCGGCAGACCGATCATCGCGACAGCTCGCGAATCAGCAGCCGCAGTGTCTCCGGCGAGACCTCGCCGCGAATGCGCAGGCGTGCACGCTCGAACTCCACCTCGCAGACACTCTCCAGCGGCTCAGTTGTAGTGACCGTTGGCGGCGGCGCCTGTACAGACGTACCGTCGATGATGTTCACCGGCAATAACGGCGGAATCTCGCACTCCGCCTGCCGCGCCGCATGCCCGGACAGCGTCGGCAGACCGTACGCTCCCTCGAGATACGCTCGCCGCCACTTGAAGAGCAGGTTCGCGTTGACATCATTGCGGCGCGCGATCAGGGCAACCGATGCACCCGGTTCAAAGGATTGCTCGACCAGGTGCCTCTTGAACTCGAGCGGGAAATTCGGCCGCTTGGTGCGTGCGCTTGATGTTTTGTCCACGTTGGTGCCCACAATAATTTGGTGGACACCAAATTACCCAAAGCATCGACCAGTCGTCCAGAATGGCCCTCGCGAGTTGCTTAC
>NZ_JARESU010000335.1:0-2869 GCF_046027075.1 Paraburkholderia sp. RL18-085-BIA-A
CAGCCGTTCGGCTTCCTTGCGGTAGTTGTCAAACGTGGTTTTCGTATCGGCGAAACGGGCGAGCCAGGCGCGAAGTGCCTCGAGATCGGTGCCCGCGGCGACCTGCCTGCGTCCGTTGGCGCGATTCGTGCCGTGACGGCCATCGAGGTCGGGCGGCAGTTCAAGCGCATCGAGCGGGCGCGGGGCGGGCAGGGCGGTGGTCATGGTCGGAGAGGCGGCGGGGCCGGGTTTCGGGCTGGACGTAATTATACGCGCATCAAGCCTGATAATCTCAACATTACAGGATTAATGTCAAAATATAAGCGCGCGGGAATCGGATATCTGGCGGTTTACGTTATATTATTTGTCAAATCTCACTGAAACCGCCTCCATGTCTGACGTCCTGCCCGACGAAACCCGCCTCGCCGCCGAGATCGACCGGCTGAAGGCCGAATTCCCGAAGACCCGCGAGCTCTACCGCGAGGTCTGCGCGCTGCTGTTCTTCCGTTTCGGCCTCACGCCGACCGCGAACCGGCTCTACCAGCTGGTGAAGCGCGGCAGCATGAGCACGCCGACGCAGGTGTTGGGGGAGTTCTGGACCGAACTGCGCGAGAAGAGCCGGGTGCGCATCGAGCATCCTGATCTGCCGGCCGATCTCGGCGCGGCCGCTGGCGAACTGGTCGCCACCCTCTGGACACGCGCAACCGCGTCAGCCGGGACCGCGCTCGACGCGCTGCGCGACGAGGTCGAGGCGCAGCGCGTCGAGGCACAGCAGGCGGTCGCCGCCGCCCGCGACGAACTGGGTCGCGTCGAGACGGCGCTCGAGCAGCGCACCGCCGCACTGCTGGCCGCGCAGGTCGAGGTACGGGCTCTGGACAAGGCGCAGGCCGAAGGACACGCGCAGCGACAGGCGCTGGAGGCGGAACTCGAGCGGAGTAGCACGGCGCTGGCGGCGCGCGATCGCGAGATCGTGGAGGTGAGAGAAGGCTTCTCGCGTGATCTGGAGAAGCTGCGGGAAGCGGCTGAACGCGCGGAGGAACGACTGCGTGCGGCGGAGAAACGGGCGCTCCTCGAGATCGACCGCGAGCGGAGCATCGCAACGAAGCTGCAGAAGGAGCTGGACGAGACGACGAAGCGGGCCGACCGGCGCGAGGCGGACCATCGCCGCGCGGTCGAGGCGCTGCAGGCGCAACTGGCTGACGCCCGCCATCAGGCGGGCGTGCTGCAGGGACGGCTCGATGCCGTCCAGGCTACGAACGCGACGCTGCAGGAACAACTGGCGGCACGGCGCGAGGCCGGTGCACACGCAATGCGGCCCGTTCGCCCGAAGGCCGCCACGGCACGCTCAGCCGCGGCCCGTCCAGCACGGACACCGGGCCCGCCGCGCAAGGCGCCGGCCACCTCCATGCCATCCGGCAAGACGGCGGCACGCCGCAAGCGGGGGTAGCCAGCATGGCCGGCAGCAACCGCCCGCGGAAAGAGGGGAAAGGACGAACCGGGCGGACCCGTCGCCAGGCCCCGGCCTGCCCGCCGATCGGCGCGCTGATGCGCTACGGCGAGCGCACTGTGCGCGTGATCGCCGAAGCGGGTGGCCGGCGCGTGATCATCGAGTCAGTCGGCGAAGACGGCCGCACCTTCCGCAGCACGGTGAAGTGGGCTAATCTGGCCCGTCCTGAAAGGCAACTTTTCTGAGCGCGATGACCATGCAGCAGACCGTGAAGCAACTGGATATCTTCGCCGACAGCCGCGACGTGATGTTGCGCAACGACGTGCTGGAGCAGCTGCAGCGGCGCGATGCGGTGTCCGCTCGCACCGCACTGGAACTGCTGGCTGCCGGATACCCGGACGATGGCGCGCTGCCCGCGATGAGCGTGCTGGTGCGCGAACTCGAACGTGCATCGACGGCGCCCTTTGCGGATCACGCGGCGCTCGCCATCGCCCGCCGTCACCTGGAGGACGAGGTGGTGCCCGCCGCCCGGCGGGTGCTGCCCGCGCAGACCGGTCACGCATGGCTCGCACCCTGCTGGCGAGCGCTCGCCGACCGGGCCGCGACCCTGGCCTTTCTCCGTGCCGATGCCGACAGCCATGCTGCACCGCTGTGGCTGCTGGCCGGCGACTGGGCGGCCGCCCGTGATGCGGTCGGGGGCATTGAATCGTGGTGGCGCATTCCGCCACCCCTCGCGTGGATGACCGAGGCGCGCTACCGGACGGGCGGACTGGATGCCGCGTGGCCGCTGCTCGCGGAACTGGCGTGGCTGGCGCCGGCACGGTTTGCGGCATTGCTGCCCGTACTGGGCGACGCGTCGCTCGACGCGCTACGCCGGCGCTTCGATGCGGAGTTTCCGGGCACCGGCGAGGTCGACGATGACGCGTGGTTTCCGGCGTGGCTGCTGGTGGTCAAGCCGGCACTGGCGGCCCGGCTGGGCGAGGCGCGCGTGCAGCGCGACCAGGCGGCGTCGCGGGCGATGGCGCTGCTGGGTGAGATCCTGCGCCGGGAACATGAAGGTGACCAGCGCGAACTGGTGAACCTGCGCCAGGAACTCAGCCGGCTCCATGCAGACCTGTTTGACACGTATATGGCGACGCGCAAAGTGCAGCACCGGTGAGGCGGTCGACCCGGCAATGCTTTGTGGCACGTCGCGGTGCTACCGGTATTGCGTCGTTCACGACACCGGACACGCCGTGAGATTTCGCATTGCTGTCCCGCTGAACCGCCGCGCCCGAGCGGTTCTCCCCGCCTCTTCATAGGGCACCGCCCGGGACGAAGCACGACGTGAGTGAGTCCTTGATCGCTGCCGCATCTGTCGCAGTGCGGCATGACCCAATCTGCCCAATATGCGGGACGACCCGAATTGCCGCGCCACGGTGCTCCCCCTACCATCAACTCCCC
>NZ_JARESU010000336.1:0-2847 GCF_046027075.1 Paraburkholderia sp. RL18-085-BIA-A
ATGCTGCGTGCGGGTGCCGACGCCTGTCTGTCGTACCCGTGGTCGTTCATCGAAATCCACGAGCGGATGCTGGCGTTGTATCGATCCTCATCGAAGGCGGCGAACGAAACCGTCACGGCGCCCGCACTCCTGACGCTTGACGCGGCAACGCGGGAACTGGTCGACGCCAATGTCCATCTTCCACTGACGAAGCGTGAATACCAACTTCTCGAGTGTCTGCTGCGCCAGCCGAACATGCCAGTGTCGCGCGATCAGTTGATCAGGTATGCATGGTCAGAAAAGGAAGATGTCGATCCCGCAAGCGTCAATCTGGTGGTTTCGCGTCTGCGCAGGAAGCTGGCGCAAGGATTCCCCCATGTTCAGATTGAAACGGTGAGCCGCATCGGTTATCAGATATCTGGCGCGCGCTAGCCTGTCTGTGTACCGGCTCGGATTGTCTGGACACGGTTTTGCAGCTAAGGCGGGCTCTGTCAGGTTGATGCTGAGGCGGCGGTAGAATGCCGTGATGAAGAAGAGAAAATCCCTTTATCACGGCCACCGCTTTCCCGCCGGCGTCATCAGCTGCGCGGTTCGCTGGTATTTCCGGTTCAGCCTGAGCCTGCGCGACATCGAGGAGTTGTTGCTTGAGTGTGGTGTCGTGGTCACGTACGAAACGATTCGTTGCTGGTGCGGCAGCGCCGAGTCATGCTGGATCAGGTACCCTGGGAAGACGGTCTTAGTATCCGCCTGCGTGACTTGCGGGCGCTTCATGAGCGGTTCCTGCAAGAGTGCCGGCATCTGGGCCTGACAGCCGCAGACTATCCGTTCAACACAGCGGATCGCGCCATTCGGTCACTGTCCTCACAGGCTGCAGATTCCCGGCAAGGTGTTGCGAGATTCACTCCTTGACGGTGCCCAGCGAGGTCGGCATCACCCGGCATTCCGATATTGCCGGCAGTGCACATCCGTTGGTCATCACAGCGTGACATACCAGATGTTCAGCGAAAATCGTTGCCCCGCGCACCACCGCACGCTCGAAACGCGGTATCACCATTGCGGCGGTGAAACATCATACGTCCTGAACGCGAGTCTTATCGGTTCGCCGTACCGCTGTGCGCGGTGCGGCACGCTCTATGGGACGATATCCTCCGGTCCTTTCGAAAAAGCCAGCGATGCGCAAGGAGGATCGTATCGCCATCTCACGGCATTTCTATAACCGCATGCCCGGTAGATTTCGCCTCGGCCGTGACGACCATGACGCGTAGCTCGCTACAGTGTTCGGCAGAGCGCGAGCGTGCAGTGTCGACCTTTCGGTAACGCGATGTGGTTCTTCGTCGCCGCCGCGATCGCTACGCAAAAACGGGGGTTGACAACATTACTTCGCTTTTGGTGACAACTTTCCTTCGCCCTACGAATGACTGGGGCTGAACGCTACCGTACAGACGTATCTTCTCGCAGGTGAGAACTTCAGTTCAGGCCAGACCGGGCGCAACGCAAAATATATCGCGCAGACGCCAGCCTTCGAGACGATCGCTGGTCATTCGGGAATAGTTTGAAGCCCCAGCATCTGTTCCAGGGAGACGGGCCAATGCGAATCGCACAGATTGCCCCGCTGCACGAGGCCGTTCCGCCTAAATTCTATGGGGGCACCGAGCGCGTGGTGTCCTACCTCACCGATGCGCTCGTCGACGTGGGGCACGAGGTGACCCTGTTCGCGAGCGGCGACTCGCACACGAAGGCGACGCTTGAAGCTGCGTGGCCGCGTGCATTGCGCCTCGATCCGTCGACCCGCGACGTCCTCGCCCCACACATGCTGATGCTCGAACAGGTGCGCCGTGTCGCCCACGAATTCGACGTGTTGCACTTCCATCTCGACTATCTGCCTTTCTCGCTGTTTTCGCAGTTCGACACGCCGTTCGTGACGACGCTGCATGGCCGCCTCGACCTGCCGGAACTCCAAGCCGTGTTCAATACGTTTCCGAAGGCGCCGGTCGTGTCGATCTCCGACTCACAACGTTTGCCGCTGCCGCAGGCGAACTGGCTGGACACGATCTATCACGGTCTGCCGGAAACGCTGCTCACGCCGCAAACGCAGAAGGAGCCGCAATATCTCGCTTTCCTCGGACGTGTGAGTCCGGAGAAAGGAGCAGACGTCGCCATCAGGATCGCTGCACAAAGTGGTCTGCCGTTGAAGATCGCGGCGAAGATAGACAAGGCCGACCAGAAATACTTCAGGACGAAAATCGAACCGCTGCTGTCGCAGACGCACGTCGAATTTCTCGGGGAAATCAGCGAGCAGCAGAAGCCTGGATTCCTGTCGGGTGCGAAGGCGCTGCTGTTTCCGATCGACTGGTCCGAGCCGTTCGGCCTAGTCATGATCGAAGCGATGGCGTGTGGGACGCCAGTGATTGCATTCAATCGCGGCTCGGTACCCGAGGTGATCGATCACGGTGTCACCGGCTATATCTGCGAAGACGTACAGGGTGCCGTCGGTGCGTTGCAACGTCTCGATGAGCTGTCACGTACAGAAATCCGCGCCCAGTTCGAACGTCGCTTCAGTGCCAGGACGATGGCACGGAATTACCTCGACAGCTATACGTCACTCCTTCAGGCATCAAGGCGCCCGGTGTTGCGACGTGCCGTCGCGGGTTGATCGGCGCCTCGATAGTTTTCCAGGACGAAGCGATGGCGCCGGAATCATGTTGCTACATGAAAAGCCGGGCCTGTTCAGAGAAGTGCAGTGGACCAAAATATTGGGTATCCGGAAAGAGCAGGCAGACATACTGAATGAATAGGTCTGCTGGTAAAAACAGGAACTTGCCCCGATGCCCGAAGACGACCGGAGAGCGATGCGCATGTTGCGCCTGA
>NZ_JARESU010000337.1:0-2832 GCF_046027075.1 Paraburkholderia sp. RL18-085-BIA-A
TAATTTGACAATGCCAATTTTTGCGCGGTCGGAGTGTGGCAGTAAGACAATTGAAGCGTTACTGTCTCGCCGCAGTCATGCTCTGTAAGTAAGGTTGTGGAAACTGCTCAAGCTTACTAACGGAGTGGAAATGAAAAAGCAGCGAGCGTCCGAACGACGTTATGTTTCAAAAGTCCCAGTCGTCCTCGCGGCATGCGCTGGCGTCGCCGCGCTTGCGTTCGCGGCATCTCCCGGCGCCAAAGGGGCAATGCCGTTTTGATCGGCTTGAGCCGCGCGTGGCAGGTTAGGCCACACATCGCCGCGCGCGGCAATCTGTCGATTCGAGGAACCCGTTTCAGTGGAAACGCTGCGAACGGGTTTTGCTTGAGGGCAGGAACAGTATGGCGATCACGCGACTGGGAGCATTCACCAGCATGGCGATCGTCGAGAAAATCCGTTATGTCCGCGGGCTTGAAACGATAGTGAGTCGTTATTCCTGGAAGACCAGCATGAACAAATCCATTTTTCCGCTCGCCCCATGGGCTGGCCCCGCGTACCTGGCTTTGGCCGATGCCATCGAACTGGCCATCCGGGCGGGTTCGGTTCAAGCCGGCGACAGACTTCCACCACAGCGAATGCTTGCTGATTTGCTGGGGCTACATGTAAATACGGTCAACCGGGCCTTCCGCGAAACCAGGCAACGGGGGCTCACGAGCGGCGACAGACGCCATGGAACTGTGGTACTCGCCTCATCCCTGTAAGCGGCTTTGTCACGATACCGTCAGCTCATTGCCTGCCTGCGCCGCGGCCACAGCACGCGTATGCCGCGCACACGGGGCACAGACCGGCGCGGACAGATTCCGGATATGGTCAGCATTCATGTGCGGCCACCCGAAATCGAAGACCGACTGCTCCCTGGTCATTGGGAAGGCCGTCTCCCGGCTGCCAGTTCGTGCAATGTTCGAGATATTTCCGGCCCCGCGCGGCGAGGTACTGCTTCTTGACGGATTTGCCGTCAATTTGAGTTGGCCGGGCACCGCCGTACCGCATGGTGGCCGCCCATAGTGTTAGCGGATGCTAATGACTCGTGGGACCGTTGCTAACGCTAATCCCGCTAAAAATGCTAGAGGCGGGATAAACCAAGGCGGTTTTATCCCGGTCGATCCGCACTACAACAACATTATGGACGGCACGAAATACTAGATGATCGCGTCCGATCAGGCAACGGTATCAATGATGCTGCCAACCATGCCGTTCGAACTAACCTGCGGCGCGGTGGCGGTGGCGGTGGCGGTGGCGGCTTCGACGAGCGCAAGCGCACCGCGCTGGGGCGAACCAGCCGCACCATTGCCTAAAGACGAGGGTTGTTGCATGACCTGCATAGCTACGCTGCTAGCGATTTGGCCGATATTCATAGACTCTCCTTTTAGCGAAAGGCGACCACACTAGCACGGCGCGTAGTTTTCTGCCGACGATTGATTTGCCTTCGTCCCGAAGGCCGCGCGTCTTATCCGAGACCAGCAGCGACATAGTGACGGTCCTGCAGCAAATATCTCTAGCGAGCTATGGTCTTCGTCTTCGCACCTCAGGTCGGTATCATGCTGGCCTCCTTACCTCAGGCTCCTTGTGCGCATTGTTGTTGTGCCAGTCGCCGCAAGTCCCCGCCGGCGGGGACTTTTTTCGTTCACGCGATTCCTGACACTTTCTTTGCTGCATTGTTCAGCGCGAGCAGCTGCGCGTACTGCCCGGGGTTCACGTTGACGTCGGACCGCCCAGATTGATTGCCCTGCTGATCTCCAGGAGCAGGCCAGCGTCGGCGAACGCGTTCATCTTTCGGTTACCCCAATACCATGCGGATGCCAACGCGCACTCACTGCGGACCGCGTTAGCCCTAAGCGGCTGGCGATCCCGTCTTGACGACAGTGATGCGGGTTAGGCCGTCGCTGGGCGCCAATGATGAGGTAGAAGCTCTTCGAGGCGACTGGCCGGTTGCGCAGGCAACCGGGTGAGAGCGTCCCTGAGATAGGCGTAGGGATCGTGGCCGTTCATCCATGCCGGCTGGATCAGACTCATGACCGCAGCCGCGCGGCGTCCGGCACGCAACGAGCCGGCAACCAGCCAATGTTGCGGCCGACAGCGATCGGTCATCGTGCCGCTTTGCAGCGTGATCGTATCGCTGGTGTTGCCGAAGACCGCGACCGGCGTGCCCCATGTACCGGAGGTGTTCGGCGGTCACTGCCCGCACGCGCGCTCGTAAGTTCGGCTGCCGAATCTTGACATTGCAGGAGCGATTCCCAAGGCGCGGACCGTGCGGCCGGCGCCACCGCTATTGGTTCCGGACATACGGTTTTGCCTCGGCCGCCTGTCCGGTTTTAACGCACTGACTGCTCAGCCGACGATGCTGCCCGTCGTGAACGTGAAGGCACGCAAAAACTGATGAGCGACGAGTTGCCATTTGGCAAAGCAACGGCGGTCTACGATTCATCGGGCGAGCGCCCCTCGTTTTCACGCGCTGTGCATGGCGGCTTTCGCGGCGGAGGCCAAGGCCCTCATGACAGGGTACAGCGCTGGACAGCGGAAAGTAGACGACACCTTTTCTCTGTTTACGCCCAACGGAAATTCATCCACCTTGGAGTGTGCTGGTCAAGTTATTTCGGACAGGCAGATAGGTTCAATGTCGGTTTCGCCTCGTAGGCAGCGGGCGACAGATGGCCCAAAGTCGAGTGCAAGCGCACCGGATTGTAGAAAGCGATGATGTACTGGTTGATGTCGCGCCGTGCTTCATCGTGGCTGACGTACTGACGCTGCCACACGCGTTCCATCTTCAGCTTCAGGAAGAACCGCTCCATCGCC
>NZ_JARESU010000338.1:0-2797 GCF_046027075.1 Paraburkholderia sp. RL18-085-BIA-A
CCTGGCCCTGAACAACATCAGCAAGAAGTGGACGATGCCGATCCGCGACTGGAAGGCCGCACTGAACCGCTTCACGGCATCTGGGGCCGTCATTGGCCGTCATTGATATGATCATTGATCTCGGGAACGACACAGCCTTCATAATGGCCACGGTCCAATTCACTGACACGCAGCTTCACAGGATCCGATGCGAGGCCTGTCAGGCGTCTTGCGCAACATGCGCATCGGGCGGTGGCCGCGACATCGCTCACTTCTATCGCGACCGTGTCTTCGCGGTCACGCGCCGATCTTTAGAGGATCACCAAGAGCTCACCGCGAGCGGTTTTGTTTTCGTCGACCAGATTTGACATAAAGCAGAGTTGTCACTCACAACCTGTCGGGATCGGTCTTAAATATCCGGGTTTCAACTGAACTTGTCCCACCCATATCGCACGTTTTGACCTGAAAAACGACAGCCCGGGCGGGTCTTGTCGCAAAAATCCGAAGGGGTTGACTGCTGGAGCCATGCACCCTTTCAGGCGACTTTGCACCACGCGCCACACCGGGGTCGGCGTGCGATCATCCAACGCCGACGGCCGGGAGGAGGGCAGGGATGCAGCCGCACTCCTGGGCTCCATCGTCCGCCCTCGCTGGCGTGAGAGCTCAACAGTTGTCGTCAGGCGCAATGGCAATCGATGCGATCGTCACGCGTAGACGTTGCGAGTGTCGGACGATTTACAGCCGCTGACCGGTTGCTTACGGGATGCGATGCCCACTGAATCCGCAATTCACCACACCTTCCTGGTCCACGCTTGTTGGACGTCGTCGGTGCGAGAAACGAATACTCGAGCCTCACAATTTGGCGTGCGTCGCGTTCCTGGCGGGTGCGTGGACGTCGATTCGCGAATGGCGCGCTGAGCGTGCACCGGTCACGGTCAATGTCCCGGACTACAGAAGCTCCCATCCAAGGTCCGAAAAACACGGTCCTTGCGTGGCTTCGCCAAACTGGACATCGTTATGCTCTGCATTCCACTCCAGAACCTTCACGTCTCCGCCGACGTCAACAGTCACGTCCCATCCGATGCAACCGATGAATGGGACCTTGCTATGCAGTTCCAGTACCTTCTTGATGCAATCCCGGAATGCGGGAACGGTCACGCCGAAAAAATTCTCCCTTGTGTCAGGATGTTCGCGCACATCCGTCCAGTCGTTCAGATAACCGACCGGGTCAAGCTCGCCTGTCGATGTGTTCACGGGAACACAGATCTCGCTGCCCGTCTGTATGTGCGTTTCACCGGCCCTCCCCAGTCGCAGGAAACACGCACGAAGGGAAATTGCGCCTGCTGGCTCGACGACCGTGGTGAAGCGCAAGGTCGCAACAGAATCCGGGGTAAAGCGGTTAAATACTTCGTGCTGCCTGACGAAGGGCTGAAACACGCCATTGCCGCCCATCGAGCGGATGAACTCCGCATTAAACGACTGGCGGTCAAGGATGAACACGCCTCTCCCCTGTCCAGAATTGTCCAGTTTAAAAGCGATCCTGTCAGCCGCACCCAGGATGGTACGCTGAAGCTCATCATCAGATATGAAAGTGTTCTCTGCTGTGTAAAACAGACCATTAGCAAAGTATCCGATGTCTGGAAAGCACCTATCGCGAAAAATCAGTCTGGAGGCACACCTCAACGCCGAGATTTTCCCGTAGCAGCCTTTGATTCGCGGCACCACGACAGCCCCATAATAATTATCTGGAATCCAACCTTCCTTGAACGTGCCATTCAATGCCGTATATACGCGTAGCCACGGCGCGTAGACCGCGTCGCCGAAGACGTCCTGCGCGTACGACTCGATCTGCCTGAGCACTCGCGGATTAGTCTTTCCCCGACGCTTTTCGATAGTTCTCAGGATCTGTCTCGCCTGGATGCCATGGTCCCGATGGAATTTATACCGCGCTAACTTTTTTACTGCCGCCGTGGCCCGGCGTTCGACGTCAACTCGCATGCGGATTTCTCTATTCAATCGCCAAAGAGAATCAGGAAGAAATGTTTTCAGCAGCAGGCTCATAATCGTTATGTTGTAGTCGGTAGGCGTACAAGCGAGAGCCGATGACAGACTATGACACGCCGTGACCATTCAAAGGATGATCCATACGTCAGCATAACCCAGAGATGCTATGGAAGGCAGCCGAAGGGAGTCCGCTGGAGTATAAAAGGATCTGCAAAACCCGTTCTGGTCCGGAGGCGCTGTCGGCGTCGGGCAGGGTTGTGGTGCAATTTCGGCGCGTCGGTCTGTTACCCTTGAGCTTTTGACGACCACGAGCCAATGAGCAAGCTGAAAGATCTCGAATGGTTGTTCAACGGACGTCATTTCGACCGCGAAGTCATCGGCCTTTGTGTGCGTTGGTATCTGCGCTACAAGCTCAGTCTGCGCGACCTGGTCGAAATGATGGCTGAACGCGGCCTGTCCCTCGCTCACACTACGATCCTGCGTTGGGTGAAGCGCTACACGCCGGAGTTCGTCAAACGCTGGAATCGGTTGGCTGCGACAGCCGGTCAGTCGTGGCGGGTCGACGAGACCTACGTGAAGATTCGCGGCAAATGGGCCTATCTCTACCGCGCCGTTGACCGGGGGGGAAAGACGATCGATTTTCGCCTCAGCGCCAGGCGCGATGTGGCGGCAGCAAAGGCGTTCTTCGCGAAGGCCATCAGAACGGTTCTGTCGCAATAACGATGTCGCGGTAAAGTTCGGGCTGCACTAAACTTTGCTTCGGCACACGATGAATAAGATCGCGAGACCACGAACGGCCCTTGCTGCAGGCATT
>NZ_JARESU010000339.1:0-2788 GCF_046027075.1 Paraburkholderia sp. RL18-085-BIA-A
CTGGTCGAGATACGCGCCAAGCGAACCCACGTCGTTGATACCGAAGGCGGCCAGCATGGTGCCGTGCGCGCCGCTGCCGGAGCTTGCCGTCGGCCGCGTCGAGTACAACTCCGAGCGGTTCAGTGCGTCGTCGACCAGACGCAGATGCGCAAGCGCGTCGCGCGACACCAGCGTGTCGAGGTCGTCGATCTGCGTCGATGCGGCCATGTCCACCAGCGCCGCGCGAATCTTGACGAGGCGCAGCCGCGCGGCGTCGAAACTGGCGCTGTCGGGCTCGCCCTGTGGGGGCGTCACCGCCGCGGCCGCCGCGACCCGATCGCTGATCAGGCGCGCGAACTGCGCGTCGACTGCCTGCTCGACGGAAGGCTGCACCGCTTCAGGCAGATTCACGAGACCTTCGGCGAGAAAACGCTTGCGCACATTTGCGAGCGCGAGAGCCTGATCGAGTTGCACGCGGTCCGATGTGACAACCGACCCGTCCGCCAGCGCCGGCATGCTCAGACCGCGCGGCGCGACCATGAACGGCTGGTTCAGCAACTTGGCCAGCCCGTCGCGCAGCGCGAGGCACTCGGGCGAGACGTCGTAAAGTGCGCCCTTTTCGGTCCATACGATCCCGCTGTCCGGCGCGCCCACGCGCAACGCCAGCTCGCTGCTTTCTGATCAAACCCGCCGGACAGATTGACCGGTCGCTGATTTGCGACGACCCGTCCATCATCGAGCAGATCATCGCGTCGCTCAGTGTCAAGGAAATGAGCCAGCAGGCGCTCGTACGCAAGCTTTGCACGCTGTCGACGCATCACCGTACGCGCAAGGCAGTCTTCGAGGTCGACAAACTGGTACGCAGCATCTACACGCTGCGCTACATGCTCGATCCGCAACTGCAGCGCAATGTCCATCGTTCGCAGAACAGGATCGCAACCAGAAGGCGCTCGACATGCTGAAAAAGATCTCGCCCGTCGCCTGGCAGCACATCCATTTCCTCGGGCACTACGCGTTTCGCAACGAGAGCCCCATCGATCTTGCCGCAATGCTTGCCGGCCTCGACATCGTATAATCGGTCAGCATGGTCGGTCGCTGCCGCCGACGGTCTGCCCGTCACAACCCGAATTTTCGGCAGCAAATTCCAGCCTGCTCCTTTTCTTCGTGTGCAAACGTATAACCTGCCGTGAAAAATATGCCGCTTCTCCAGCCGCTAACCGATGACGAGTTTGCCCGCCTTGCCGGGTTTCTCGACGCCATCGGCACACCCGCGATGAACATTGAAACACTCGACGGCTATTTCGCGGCCTTGATCTGTGGCCCGGACATGGTGCTGCCGAGCGAGTATCTGCCGCAGATCCTGGGGGAGGATTTTTCTTTCGACAGCGACGATCAGGCCACCGAGATCATGGGTCTGCTCATGCGCCACTGGAACACGATCGCAGCGGAATTGCGTATTACCCTGGATGAGCCGAACGTATATCTGCCCGTACTTCTCGAAGGAGCGGATGGCGTCGCGCCTGGAAACGACTGGGCGCATGGCTTCATGCGCGGTGTGCAAACGCGTCCGGCAAGCTGGAGCTTGCTCATCGACGACGAGGACCACGGCGGGCCCATCCTGCCGATCATGATGCTGCATCACGAGCACGACCCAGCCCCGGAAATGCGACCTCCGCCAATACCTCCGGAGAAGCGCGAGGAACTGCTGCAGATGGTGATCGCCGGGCTAACCCACATCTACCGTTACTTCGAGCCGTACCGGCAGGCACTTGCGGACATTCCGGTTTCCGTCCCGATCCGCCGGGACGGACCGAAGATCGGGCGCAATGAGCCGTGTCCATGCGGCAGCGGCCGCAAGTACAAACACTGCTGTTCCGCTCATGTGATGACGCTGCATTAATCAACAACGCCACCAGGGAGACGCGAAATGCCACAGGAACCTGACGAACCAGATTTCCCACCCGATGCCAATGGCCCGGCGTACACGCTACGCCAGGACCGTGACGGGGTTCCGTTGTCGTGTCGGCGAGAAACTCGGTCGCGCGATTGAAGAGCTGCATCGGCACGCGCAACGCTGTCAGGACGGGCGCGATGAACTCCGCGGCGCCATGTACTACCTTCTGGTTGCACACCTGGGGCTTCACAACATGCTGGGCAAGGCGAACGACCATACGCTGGCCGACCGGCTGCTTAACGGCAGCAGCCAGCATCTGCAGACGTGGCTACGGCTGGTTGACCGGGAAGGCGACGTTCGGCGGCTGGCCGAACTGGGCGATTGAGACGAATCGCGCACACGTAAGCTGCATTCACCAACGGGTTGCACGGCACTGCTAGCCTCGTAGGACATCAAAGAACTGGAGTAACAGCATCGTGAATGCTCGCGATAACGCAGAGAAGCTGATCGATTATTTGCGCAGGCACCCGCAGCCGACAACCGTTGCCGAGCTGGCCAACGCCGGCGTGATGAATTCGCGCGACGCGTCCGATGCACTGCAGTACGGTGTGCGGCATGGCGTTATCGAACGCATCCGGCGGCCGGGCGCCCGGCCTAACGAGCGGGTCCAGTACCGGTTGACAGGCCGGCCAGTGCCGTCCGCTGCCAAAGGTGCTGCCGGCCCATCATTTGACGGACTGCTCACAGCGTGGGGCATCGCACGTGTGCCGCCACGACTCCCCGAACACGTACCCACCAGAGTGGTCGAACTCGAGTAGGCACCGCACTGGCCTGACAGCGCCGAGACGGGCGCTCTCCAAACCCATGATTCAATGAAATTTCCAAAACATCTGCGATGCCGGCTTATAACCTCCG
>NZ_JARESU010000034.1:0-80996 GCF_046027075.1 Paraburkholderia sp. RL18-085-BIA-A
AGACCGGAATTCCATCGGTCAACCCAATTTGCGAAATATTTTTTTAGCCGTCTCGATCGATCATCGGCAAAGCAACGACGGAGTTCTTCCGTCGCTTGCAGTCGTTTCGGATGCATCGAGAAGATTCGCGCAACTGCGCACGTCTGCTTCGAATCGACAATGACTTTCTAACGCCCCCTGCCACGAGCACGGATATTGTTTCGCATTTTGCCCAAGCGCAGTGAAGTGCCGCACAGACAAAGCCCCGCTCAATAAAACTCCGGAGAGTTACCCACGCTCTGTACGGACGATAGCGAGCCTCGCAAAACGTGAACCGCCCCAGGTGCCACCGTCATCCGATGCATTTGTACCTGGTACGCACGACTGTTTGTCCATGGCGGGTATTCGAGTTCCGCGCCGATGAGCCTAGATTTCATATCCATCGGAGCCCGTGGCCCGATCAGCATCTGATCCCAAACAATGTATCTGGAGGTTGAATCATGAGCACATCACACAAGGTCGTCGTCGTTACCGGCGCATCCCAAGGCATTGGCGCCGAGTTGGTCAACGCGTTCCGCAAGCTCGACTATCGCGTCGTCGCAACCGCGCGATCGATCAGGCCGTCGGACGACCCCAACATCGTGACCGTGGCCGGCGATATCGCCGATCCGGCAACCGCCCAGCGCGTGATCTCCGCGGCTGTCGACCGCTTCGGCCGCGTCGACACGCTGGTGAACAACGCCGGCATCTTCGTCGCCAAGCCCTTCACCGGCTACACCGCGGAAGACTATGCGGCCATCACCGCAGTGAACCTCTCCGGCTTCTTCCACATTACCCAGTTCGCCATCGTCGAGATGGAAAAGAATGCGAGCGGTCACGTGGTCAGCATCACGACCAGCCTCACCGATCACGCAATCAATGGCGTACCCTCGGTACTGGCTTCGCTGACCAAGGGAGGTCTGAACGCGGCCACGAAGTCCCTCGCAATTGAATACGCGCAAAAGGGCATTCGCGCTAATGCCGTTTCCCCGGGCGTCATCAAATCGCCGATGCACCCGAAAGAAACTCACGCGGCGCTCGACGCACTGCATCCCATTGGTCACATGGGCGAAATGAGCGATGTCGTCGGCGCTGTGCTGTATCTGGATGCCGCGCCGTTCGTGACCGGCGAAATCCTGCACGTCGACGGCGGCCAAAGCGCCGGCCATTGATCGGCCTTGGGCGCCGCAATCGGCGCCCAGCAAGTCAACCCACGTTTATGGAGGTTCACATGCCCATCGTCACCATTCAGGTAACCCGCGAAGGCAGCAAGTCCGGCAATGATTCCGTCACTGCCGACGAAAAAGCCGCGCTAATCGGAGGCGTCAGTCAGTTGCTGCTCGACGTGCTGAACAAGCCGCTCGAATCAACCTTTGTCGTCATTCAGGAAGTGGAGACCGAGAACTGGGGCTGGGGTGGACTGCCCGTTGAAGCCTATCGCAAACAGCGTGGCTTGAAGCCGGGTTAAATGCCAGCACGTGCGCGATGATTCAGAACGAGCTTCGTCGAATGAACGAGGGCGCAATCTCAAGGAAGCCTAACTCTCCTTCTTGCGCCCTCATAACTACGACGACCGCTAGCCCGCAAACTGCTGGAGTTGCCTGATGCTCTCCTTCAGTTCGCGGTCCAATGCCGCAACCAGCTCGGCCGCAGGCAGCGACCTCGCCAGCGCGGCTCCCTGTCCCGCCCACTGCGCGCCATAGCCGAATTCGCCGGTGGCTTTCGCGGCCGCATGAAGCGCCTTGCCGGCATCGTATGCAATTGGATAGGCGGGCGGCTTTGGCGAGCGCGCGTCGCTGCCGAGTTCGGTGAACCGGTTCACCATGCTTCTCGCAACGCGCCCCGAAATCGCTGCCGTAAAAGTCGTTCGGCGAGCCGCGTCCGCAAGCATCGCTCGACGATAACCGTCGTCGATCGACGTCTCCGGGCACGCAACAAAAGCGGTGCCCAACTGAGCCGCTTGAGCACCCAGCGCGAGAGCCGCCGCGATCCCGGCACCGTCCATGATGCCGCCTGCAGCGATCACCGGCAGGTCGAATTCGCTGACAAACAGACGCGTCAGCGCAAATACGCCCAAGCCGTCGTCGACTGCATCCGGATCGAAAACACCGCGATGCCCACCGGCCTCGATACCTTGCGCGACGATCGCATCGACTCCCGCCGCTGCAACCTGCGCAGCCTCATCAAAGTTGGTTGCGCTCGCGAGCAGCCTGATACCCGCCTTCTTCAGTTCGGCGATCACATCGGAGGAAGGCAAGCCGAAATGGAAACTCACGATCGCCGGCTTTTCCTCGACAAAAACTTGCAGCATGGCCGGGTCCGCCACGAAGCTCGTGTAGATCTCCGACAGTGACGCCGGCGGCGCTGCGCCGTATTTTTCGAAATACGGCGCGAGCCAGTTCAACCATTGGCGCTCGACGGCCTTGTCAGCTTGCGCCGGTCGATGACAGAAAACGTTGATGTTGAATGGTTTGGCCGTCAATGCGCGTGTCTCTCTAATGACCTTGCGCGCTCCTTCAGCGTTCATCGCTCCGACGCCCAGCGAACCGAGGCCGCCGGCATTGGACACGGCCGCCGCCAATGCCGGCGTGCTGACACCCGCCATCGGCGCCTGCACAATCGGCTTCTCGATACCCAGCAAATGCAGCAACGCGCGATTGTCCGTCTGCCTGATCATGTCTGTCCCCTGTGGATGCTCACTACAATATAGTCCTGATACTGCGTGCAGCCTCTGATTCCGCACCGAAGGCGAGCGCGCCGCCCGTAGCCTTCACTTCCCCGTCGCCGAAGGGCTCACTGCCCGGTCAAAATAACGCGCTCAGACAGGACATCGAAAAAACCATGCAACGTCAATTTGAAGACGTCCTTCTAGGCACTATCGAACTGTTCTGTCTCGCCGCGGAACTGGAGAGCTTCACTCTCGCCGCGACCGCCGCAAGCGTCACGCCGGCTGCGGTCAGTCGCTCGGTCGCGCGTCTGGAGACGCGCCTGGGTGTGCGCTTGTTCGTGCGGACCACGAGACAGATCCGGCTGACGGATGCGGGACGGCGCTACTTCGAACAATGTCGGCAAGCGCTGCATCAGCTTGCGGACGCCGAGCGCGAAGCAACCGGACAGCAGACCACCCCGACCGGCGTGTTGCGCATCAGCATGCCGACGCCATATGGTCACTACCGGGTGCTGCCGCTGCTCGCGGAGTTTCGTGCGCGTTATCCCGGCGTCACCGTCGAAACGCACCTGAGCAACCGCAACATCGACTTTGCGGAAGAAGGCTTCGACCTGGCCATTCGCGGACGCGCGCCGGGCGACTCGAATTTGATCGCGCGCAAGATCGAGGATGCGGAACTGGTCGTGGTCGCGTCGCCCGCGTATCTGCGCGGAGCCGCCAAACTAAAGACGCCGGACGATCTGGTCCATCACGACTGCATCCAGTACGCGCTGCCGAGCAGCGGCCGCAACTTGCCATGGCTGTTCACACAGAATGGCGAAGAAGCCGAAATGATGACGCGCGGCGGCTGCGCGGCTTCTGGCGACGTGCTTTCCGGAGTGACCCTGGCGCGCCACGGCGCGGGCATTTTTCAAACTTATCGGTTTATCGTCGACAAAGACATTGCCGACGGCACGCTCAAGGAACTGTTGAAGCCCTACGGCGGTTGTTCGCGGCCGTTCGTGCTGCTCTATCCGCATGCGCGACATCTTTCGTCGCGCGTGCGCAGCTTCGTCGACTTTCTGATGGAAAAACTCGCACCGTAGTGCAACCGCCTGATTGCCAAGCCTTCCGCGCAACCGGCCAAGCCGTTCGTGCCCAGATGCGGCGCAAGCATCCCAATATTTGCAACGACTGCATCAGCCGGCATAAATCAACGAGCTCGCAGCCCAATTGTTTTAGTTTATGAAACAGTGATTTCGCCAATTAGGTATTTACCCTACTTTCTCGTCCTCCTAGACTGTCATCACTGCAGCAAACCAAGCGTTTGCAGCCCAAACAAAACAAGTCTTTGGAGGTAGTCACCATGAAATCGCTCGTTCAAGCCGTTGTTATCGCCGCTACCCTTGCTGCTCCGGTCGCCGTTTTCGCCCAGTCGAACCAGCCGTTGACCCGCGCGCAAGTGCGCGAAGAACTGGTTCAGATCGAAAAGGCTGGCTACAACCCGGCCCGTTCGAACCCGAACGAATACCCGGCGAACATTCAGGCTGCCGAAGCACGCGTTGCCGCGCAAAACAGCGCAGTGGGCGGTGTCGCTAGCGGTTCGTCGCAACAAGGCCATGCAGTAGCGCAGTAAGCCTTCCGGCCCGCAGGCCGTCGCTTCACCGGAGTGGGCGCACGCTGCGCCCGGCTGCTTCGCACCACGGGCCCGCGATCGTGATTTCGTTACGATCGCGGGCCCGTTTCACATCAGAACCTCCGCCCCGGATTCCCGGTGGCTTCGCATGGCTGTCACCGGCCGGGTGGCGTTTTCTTCCCGATGCGGCCGCAGCCCGCGAAACAACGCTAATCCGCGACTATCAAACGACACCCGGACTCACGTACGCGGTCTTGACCGTCGTATAGAACTCACGGGCATAGCTGCCTTGCTCGCGCGGACCGTAGCTCGAACCCTTGCGCCCGCCAAATGGCACGTGATAATCCACGCCGGCGGTTGCCGTGTTCACCATCACCATGCCGGCCTGCACATGCCGACGGAAATGAGCCGAGTACTTCAGGGAGGTCGTGCAGATGCCTGCGGAGAGTCCGAATTCCGTGTCGTTGGCGACTGCGAGCGCCTCGTTGTAGTCCTTGACCTTGATGACCGAGGCCACCGGGCCGAACACTTCTTCCCGGTTGATGCGCATCTCCGGCGTCGTGTCGGTAACCAGTGCCGGCGCGAGGAAGTAGCCGCGCGTGTCCCGCTCTACGCGCTCCCCGCCGAACACCGTGCCGCCCTCTTCGCTTGCGATCGCGAGATAGCGTTCGTCCTGCTGGAGCTGTTTGTCGTCGACGACCGGACCGATGTGGGTGCCGTCGGCCAGCGCATCGCCCACCTTCAACGCACGCATGCGTGCTTTCATGCCGTCGATGAAGCGCTCATAAATACCTTCGGTCACGATCAGGCGGCTCGACGCAGTGCAACGCTGCCCCGTCGAGTAGAACGCACCGTTGATGCACGTTTCGATCGCGACATCGAGGTCGGCGTCGTCGAGCACGACCATCGGATTCTTGCCACCCATCTCCAGCTGGAACTTCTTGCCGGACGCAAAGCATTTCGCGCCGATTGCCCGGCCGGTCGCGACCGACCCGGTGAAGCTCAAGGCATCGACTTCCGGCGAAGAAACCAACGCTTCGCCGACCACCGAGCCGCGTCCCATCACGAGATTGATCACGCCCGCCGGCGCGCCCGCCTCGGCGATGATCTTGACCAGTTCCCACGTGCTGCCCGGCACCAGGTCGGCCGGCTTGACGACGACGGTGTTCCCATACGCGAGCGCCGGTGCAATCTTCCACGCGGGAATCGCGATCGGGAAATTCCACGGCGTGATGAGGCCGATCACACCCAGCGGCTCGCGCGTCACTTCCACAGTCATACCCGGGCGCACGGACGGCACGGTCTCGCCGCCCAGACGCAGCGCTTCGCCCGCAAAGAACTTGAAGATCTGCCCGGCGCGGCCCACTTCGCCGATCGCCTCGGGCAGCGTCTTGCCTTCTTCACGCGCGAGCAGCCGGCCGAGCTCGGCCTTGCGCGCGAGGATCGTGCTGCCCGCCTGATCGAGGATGTCGAAGCGCTGCTGCGGCGTGGACAACGACCATTGCGCGAACGCCTTGCGCGCGGCGCTGATCGCCCGTTGCGTCTGCTCGGCGTCGGCCTGCGCGAACTCGCCAATCACGTCGTCGAGGTTGGACGGATTGACGTTGCGCGACACGCTCGCGCCTTCTACCCACTGTCCGTCGATGTAGTTTGCAAACTGGCTCATGCTGTCTTTCTCCGGTCGATACCGATTGAAGCCTCCGCCGGCGAGACCTGACCGTCAGGCCGGAACGGAGACGACTGGAAACACCTGAAGCTATGCGCGGCACGACCGCCGCGCCATATGATCACGATACGCTCAATACGTGCGAGCCGATCAGGCCACACCGAGCAGCCCGCGAGCCGCCAGATTCCGATAAAGCGCGCGCACGCCGAACGTCCACGGTTCGATTTCGGTGCTCAGCCGGACCGTATTGGTCAGCGCGCCGAGTTGCGGCGTCGAAATCGTCACGAGGTCGCCCAGGTGATGAGTGAAGCCGCCGCCGGCGGCGTCACGGTCTTTGATCGGCGAGAACATCGTGCCGAGGAACAGCATGAAGCCGTCCGGGTACTGGTGATGCCGTCCCCACGTCTGCGTGACGAGGTCCGCCGGATCGCGGCTGATTTCGCTCATGTGGCTCACGCCTTCGAGCACGAAGTCGTCGTCGGCGCCTTCCACGCGCAGCGCGACGCTTGCCGAGCGCACCGAGTCGAGCGAGAAGCTCTCGTCGAACAGCCGCACGAACGGCCCGATCGCGCACGAGCCGTTGTTGTCCTTGCACTTGCCGAGCAGCAGCGCCGAGCGGCCTTCGATATCGCGCAGGTTGACGTCGTTGCCCAGCGTCGCGCCGACGATCTGACCGCGGCCATTCACCGCCAGCACGATCTCGGGCTCCGGATTGTTCCAGGTCGACGCCGCGAGCAAGCCCACGTCAGCGCCGAAACCCACAGCCGACATCGGCTGCGACTTCGAGAACACTTCCGCGTCCGGGCCGATGCCCACTTCCATGTATTGCGACCACGCACCGCGCCGTTCGAGTTCGGCCTTCAATTTCATCGCGGCGTCCGAGCCCGGCTTGATCTTCGACAGGTCCGTGCCGATCGTCGTTGCGATGGTCTCGCGGACTTCCTTCGCCTTCGCTGGATCGCCACCCGCCTGTTCTTCGATCACGCGTTCGATCAGACTCACCGCGAACGTGACGCCACACGCCTTGATGGCCTGGATGTCGCACGGCGCGAGCAGCCGCACGGCCGGCGCGGCTGCGCCGGGCAGGTTGGCGGCGATCAGTTGCGCCGCCCCGCCGAGCGACAAGCCAGGCGCCGTGCGCGCGACTTGCGCTGCGTTCTCACGCTCGAACAGATCGGCCGTGGTCGGCACGGTCGCGGTGATGTCGAACACCTCACCGCCGCGCACGACGACTACGCACGGGCCTTCATGCTCGTCGGTCTTGCGCCACACGCGCCCCACGAGCAGCGCCTGGTCGAGGTCGTCGGGGAGGAAACTGGATTGGGAAGTTTCGGACATGGGAGTGGTTTCTTCAGGAAAGTTGGGAAAGCAGAACGGCCAGGCCCGATGTCAAACCGGAGCCCGGCCCTGCAACCTGCGCGTCAGTGCGAATGCCTCGGATTGCCACGTTCGGCAATCACTTTCAGATAAAGCGTCGCGGGTTCGAGACAGCCGCCGGTGGAAAGCTGACCCACCGTCTGGCGGTACAGCTCCTGCCAGGGCGTCTGCGCTGGCGGAATTGTGAAGGTAGCCGTTTCACGGCGCCGCGCGAGTTCGTCCTCGTCGACCAGCACGTTCACGCTGCGCGAATTCAGGTCCACGCGAATGCGGTCGTTCGTGCGCAACAGCGAGAGTCCGCCGCCAACGGCTGCTTCGGGCGACATGTTCAGAATCGACGGGCTTGCGGACGTGCCGCTTTGGCGTCCGTCGCCGAGCGTCGGCAACGATGTAATGCCCTCGCGCACGAGCGCGGCCGGCGGTGCCATGTTTACCACCTCGGCGCTACCCGGATAGCCCACGGTGCCCGCGCCGCGAATCACCAGAATGCAGTGCTGGTCGATTTCGAGCGACGGGTCGTTGATGCGCGCGTGATAGTCCTCGGGACCGTCGAACACGATGGCTCGCGCCTCGAATGCGTTTTCCTTGCCGGGCTCGCTCAGATAGGTCTGCCGGAAAGCATCACCGACCACCGACATCTTCATGATCGCGCTGTCGAAGAAGTTGCCCGACAGCACGATGAACCCCGCACCGTGTTTGAGCGGCTCTTCCGCTGTCATGATCACGTCGCGATCCGCCGCGGGCGCATCCGCCGCGATCTCGCCGATGGTGCGGCCCGACACGGTCAGGCATTCGCCATGCACGAGTTGCGCGTTGACAAGCTCTCGCAACACGGCGGGCACGCCGCCCGCGCGGTGGAAGCTCTCGCCCAGATATTCGCCTGCGGGCATGCAGTTGACGATCAACGGCACCTGCTCGCCCACGCGCTGCCAGTCGTCAAGACTCAGCTCCACGCCCATGTGCCGCGCAATCGCGATCAGATGCGGTGGACAGTTGCTCGAAGCGCCCAGCGCCGACGCCACCACGATGGCGTTTTCGAACGCCGCCTTCGTCATGATGTGCGACGGACGCACGTCCTCGCGCACCAGATCGACGATGCGTTTGCCGGTCGCGTAAGCCATCTGGCCGCGTTCGCGATACGCGGCGGGAATGCTCGCGCAACCAGGCAAGGACATGCCAAGCGCCTCGGCGAGACTGTTCATCGACAGCGCGGTGCCCATCGTATTGCAGTGTCCGATCGACGGCGACGACGCCGTGGTCAACTGCATGAAGCCCTCGTAGTCGATTTCGCCAGTGGCAAGCAGATTGCGCGCATGCCAGATGACAGTGCCTGAACCGACGCGCTTGCCTTCGTGCCAACCGTCGAGCATCGGGCCGCCCGACAGTACGATGGCGGGCATGTCGACGGTCGCCGCCGCCATCAGACAGGCGGGCGTGGTCTTGTCGCAGCCGGTGGTCAGCACGACGCCGTCGAGCGGAAAGCCGTGCAGAATTTCCACCAGCCCGAGATACGCGAGATTGCGGTCGAGCGCGGCGGTCGGCCGGCGGCTCTGCTCGGCGAGCGGGTGGACCGGAAATTCCATCGGAATGCCGCCCGCGTCGCGAATGCCGGCCTTCGTGCGCGCGGCGAGTTCGATGTGATGGCGGTTGCACGGCGCGAGATCGCTGCCCGTTTGCGCGATGCCGATGATGGGCCGGCCCGACTGCAGCTCTTCACGCGTCAAGCCGTAGTTCATGAAGCGCTCGACGTAGAGCGCCGTCATGTCCGCGTGCGATGGATCGTCGAACCATTCCTGGCTTCTCAGCCGGCGCGGTGTAAATGCTGACATGTTGCTTATCTCTCTGTCATGGGGAGGGTTGAATCGCTGGCGCGCGGCGCCGCGTGCGCCGTCTGGCGGCTGGGCTTGCTGGCGTCGGCCGGCGCTGCCCGTGTCAGCATGCTGCGCGGCACGAGCAGGATCAGCATACAACTAACCAGCAGACACGCGCCGAGCGCATACGTGCCGTTGTTGATGTCGCCGGTCAGGTTCTTGGCGACGGCGGTGATCATCGAACCGGTGAAGCCCGACAGATTGCCGATCGCGTTGATCATCGCGATGCCGGCCGCGGCGGCCGCGCCTGACAGCAGTTGTCCGGGAAACGTCCAGTAGATCGGCATCAGCGCGAGAATGCCGGCGGTGGCGATCGTGAGGAACGTGATCGCCAGCACGACTTGATGCGCGAACGCCGCGCTCAGAATCAGGCCGAGGCCGCCGATCAGCGCCGGGATCGCCGCGTGCAGCCGACGCTCGCCGGTCTTCTTCGAATGCGCCGCGTTGGCGAGCGTCGCGATGATCGCGACGCCGTAAGGGATTGCCGTAAGCAGGCCGATATGCAACGGGTCCTGCACGCCGGTCGCCTTGATGATCGACGGCAGCCAGAACGCCAGTCCGTAGAAGCCCGTGTTGAAGGTCAGCAGAATCGCGACCAGCAGCCACACGCGCGGATCGCGCACCGCAGAGCCGAAACGCGCGGTCTTCTGAGCGCTCTCGCGTTGCAGATTCGCGACGAGCAGGTTTTTCTCCTGCGGCGACAGCCAGCGTGCGCGCTCGATGCCGTCGTCGAGCGAGAAATACACGACGAACGCGGTCAACAGCGACGGCACGCCTTCGATCAGCAACATCCACTGCCAGCCCTGGTAGCCGAACAGCCCAGCGGTGTGGTCCATCAACCAGCCCGACACCACGCCGCCCAGCATCAAACTGACCGGCATCGCAATCAGAAAACCGGACATCACGCGGCTTTGACGCTGCGCCGGAAACCAGTAGTTCAGGTAAAGAATCACGCCGGGAAAGAAGCCGGCCTCGCAGATACCGAGCAGGAAACGCAGCGTGTAGAACATCGTCGCGGTCTCGACGTGCGCGAGGTGCGCGAGCGGCTCGACGAAAGCGAGCGCCATCGACACGAGGCCCCACGTGAACATGATCCGCGCGATCCAGAAGCGTGCGCCGTAGCGATGCAGGAACACGTTGCTAGGAATCTCGAAGATGAAGTAGCCCCAGAAGAAGACGCTGGCGCCGATCGCGTACATGGTGTCGGACAGGCCGAGATCGTCGAGCATCTGAAGCTTCGCGAAACCGACATTGACGCGGTCCAGGTATGCCACGACGTAGCACAGCAACAGCACCGGCAACAGGCGGCGCACGACCTTGCGATAGGTCCTCTCCTCAAACTCGCTGATCTGCGCGGCAGGCGCGGCGACAGCGGACGGCACAGTGGTCATTCGAATCTCCATCAGCGTATTTTTTGTGCGAAACGCCTGGGCGTCACGGCTCACGTGCCACGCGACCCGATACATCGTTTCCGGGAACGTTACCGGTAACATTTCTGGGTCTGCATGTTACGCGTGGCCAACCATCCGAACAACCAAGGGATATCCCTGAGGTGGAGACGACCGCGGGAACGGTCTGCTGATGTCGCGCTGAACCGGCGCGCCGCCGGCTCAGGTGCTGTCCCGCGCAATCACGGTGAAGTCGATCTTGACCGCTTTCGTACGCTGCGGCTGTCCGGCCTCGCGCGCCGCCAGCGCGGCGAGCAACGTCTCGCCGGCGCGCAAGCCGATCCCATATGCGTCCACCGACACGGTGGTGATGGTCGGCTGACAGCACCACGACACCTCGAAGTTGCCGAAGCCGGCAATCGCGATGTCGCCAGGCACCGACAGCCCGCGCCGGTGACACTCCATGATCGCGCCGAACGCCGACATGTCGCTCACGCACATCACGGCCTCGGTATCGGGCCATGCGTCGAGCAATGCGCCGATCGCGGGCGCGCCATGACTCATTGTGATCGGCGATTCGCCGAGCCGGATCACGCGCGGCTCGCCGAGCCCCAGCGCTTTCATTTCCGCGACATAGCCGCGCGCCCGGTCGAGACCGCGACGATCGCGCTCACTCGCACCGGCGATAAAACCGATGCGCCGATAGCCGCTCGCGTGCAGATGCCGAACCATCGCGCGCGCGGCGGTCGCATTCGAAAAGCCCACCGCCGTATCGATCGGATCGGCAGGCAGGTCCCACATTTCGACGACCGGGATACCGGCGCGCTGCAACAGCGTGCGGGTCGCCTCGGTGTGGCGGCTGCCGGTCAGCGCGACGCAGCGTGGCTGATGGCGCAGCATCGAGCGCACCAGTAGTTCTTCCTGTTCGAGACGATAGTCGGTGTCGCCGAGCAGGAGTTGCAGACCATGCGGACTCAAAGCCGCGTTCAGGCCTCGTACCGTGTCGGAGAAGTTGGAACTGGACAGCGACGGCACCAGCACCGCGACGAACTCCGAGCGCCCCGACGACAATGCGCCCGCTGCCGCGTCGGCGACGTATCCCAGTTCGTCGATGACCTTCTGCACTTTTTCGCGGGTAGCCTGCGAGACGCTGCGCCCAGCCAGCACGCGCGACACGGTCATCTTCGAAACGCCGGCGCGTTCGGCGACGTCGGACATGCGGGGCGGAACGGGAGGCCTGGACGTCATGGTCTTGATCACTGCAAACGCGCGGAAGTCACGGAACGCACATGATACCTGGCGACACCTGGTATAGGGCCGGGTTTCAAGCGCGTTGCGCGTCTGCCCTCATTTCCGGCTCATGGCGAGAAGCCCCAGCGACACCGCGCCTGCGGCTGGCCCGGCACAGGCGAGCGAAACGAAAACAGGCCACCGGCCTGCGGCTGCTGCTGACGCTCGACCAGCGACAAGCCCTTCCACGCCGTCGATGCATAAACCGTCTGCAGATCGTCGCCGCCGAATGCGAGCTTCGTGATGTTGGCGCACGGAAACGGCACCTGCTCGACAACCTTGCCGTCGGGCGAGAAGCGCTCGATACGCCAGCCGCCGAACAACGCAACCCACACGTATCCCTCGGCGTCGACGGCCATTCCGTCCGGGTAGCCGTCGCCGGAAATGGCGGCAAAGATGCGTTTGCCTGACAAGGTGCCGTCTTCGTTCACATCGAACGCGTACACGACGCGCCGCAGCGTATCGTTGTGATAGAGCGTGCGTCCATCCGGACTCATCGCGGGTCCGTTGGTGATCACGTAGTCGTCGTCCTGCGCCACCACTTCGCCCGCGTCGTTCACGCGATACAGCGTGCCGGTGGGTTGCTCTTCACCGTCGTCCATCGAGCCGAACCACAGGTGCCCGCTCGCATCGACGAAGCCGTCGTTCAGACGGTTGCCCGGCAGATGCGGCTCGACATCCTTGAGCTTGTCGAATTGCCCGCTGCCGGCATCGAAGCGATACAGGCCGCCCGGCAGCCCGCAGACGAAACCGTGCCCGGCGAGCGGCACGACGAAGCCCGGCTGATCCGGCGCGTTCCACGTTTGCGTGTGTCCCGTAGCGACCGACAGACGATGGATATGGCGGCCCTTGATGTCGACGAAATAGACTGCGTTCTCCTCGGCCTGCCACACCGGGCCTTCGCCGAGTTCCGCATTGACCGGCCATACGCAGACAGGCAGGCGCACTTTCATTCTCCGTACCACCCGGCATCGACGAAATAGTCACGGCCGGAGCAGCGCGACGCGTCATCGGACGCGAGGAACAACGCCATGCGGGCGACATGCTCGGGCTCGATGCGCAAGCGCAGACATTGACTCGCGACCACCTTCGCTTCGCTCTCGGGCGACTGCCACAACTGCATTTGACGCGGCGTTCGCACCGCGCCCGGAATGATGCAGTTCACGCGAATGCCGGCATCGCCGAGATCGCGCGCGAGGCCGCGGGTCATCCCTTCGATCGCGGCCTTCGCGCTCATGTAGATCGCCAGCTTCGGCAAGGCGAGGTGCCACGACACCGAGCCGAGATTCAGGATCACGCCGCGCCCGATCTTGCGCATGCCGGCCGCCGCGGCCTGTGCGCAGAAGAACTGGTGCCGCAGGTTCACGGCCATGCGCTCGTCCCAATAGGTCGACGTGACCGCGTCGATTTCGTGCCGGTCGTCGTTGCCCGCGTTGTTCACGAGCACCTCGATCGGCCCGGCGAGATCGGCGATCTCCGCGAACGTGCTTTGAATCGCGTCGACGTTGCGCAAGTCGCAGCGGCGGAACAACGGCGGGTGCGGGTTATCGCGCAGCGATTCCTGCAACGCGAGCGCGTCTTCTTCCGCCACGTCGAGGAAGAAGACGCGCGAGCCCTGCCGTGCGAATGCTTCGACCATCGCGGCGCCGATGCCGCTGCCGCCACCGGTAATGACTACCGTTTTGCCTGAGAGGCTGGGATAGATTGCGTACGACATCTGATATTCCACTTGTTCCGAGAATGACTACCAATGCGGGGTGCCCAGCCGCTCCCGGCTGGACACGTCCCCGACCTGCCTGTTACGACAGGACCTCGACTTCGCTCACCATGCGCCAGTCGCGTTCGAGCGTTCGCACCGCTTGACCGGTGACGCTCACCGTGTCGCTCAGATGAATATCGCGGCTCGAGCTGCCCACCATCAAATCGAAGTCGCCTGGTTCGACGATACGCTCTCCGCGCCCGTCGGTGAAGTTGAGCATGTCGACCGGGATGCGCACACGGACCTGCGTCGAGTCGCCTGCCGCCAGCGGCACGCGCGCGAACGCCTTCAATTCGCGCACCGGCCGCGCCGACGATGCGAGCCGGTCGCGCACATAGATCTGCACCACCTCAGTGCCTTCGCGCGGGCCGAGGTTCTCGACCGTGAAGCTGAGTTCGACCGTGCCGTCGCCGATCGGCACTTCGCGTCGCGCCACGGCGAGACTGCCGTAACGGAACTGCGTATAGCCGAGACCAAAGCCGAACGGGTAGCGGCAACCAAAGTGATAAGCAACCGGCGTACCGGCGCTTTTGAGCCGGTGGTTGTAAGTGTACGGCACGGCCCCGGCGCTCTTCGGCACCGACAACGGCAGGCGTCCGCTGAAATTCGCACGACCCACCAGCAGATCGGCAAGCGCTTCGCCGCCGCGTTCGCCCGGCGCGAACGCCATGATCTGCGCCGCGATCCGGTCCTCCAGACCGCCAAGGTTGTACGGACGCCCGCCCGTCATCACGACGACCGTCGGCGTGCCGCTGTCGACCACGGCAGTCAGCAACGCCTGCTGCACGCCAGGCAGATCCAGACTGTCCGTGTCGGACCCTTCGCCCACCGTGCCGGACTGGAACAATCCCGCGAGATCGCCGACGAACACGATCGCCACGCCGGCCTGCTGCGCGGCGTCGACCGCCGCTGCGATGTGCCCGGTGTCCTGGCTGATCAGCTGGTCGCGGTTCGCGGTGTTCATGGTGTCCAGCGACACGTCACCGGGGAACACCGGCGCGCCCGCACGGCGCTCCGTGATGATGTCGCAGCCACGCGCGTGAATCACGCGCTCGTCGCCGAGCACCTCACGCAGTGCCTGCAACGGCGTGCCGATCGACGCGACCGACTGCTCGCCGGAGTTGATCAGGTGCACCGGGAAACTATAGCCGGCCAGCAGCGCCAGCGGATCATCGGCGGTCGGGCCGATCACGGCGATCTTCGCCGCGCCTTTCGGGTCGAGCGGCAACACGCCGCCTTCGTTGCGCAACAGCACCGCTGATTCGAGCGCCACCTGGTATGCGGTGTCGCCGGCCGATTCGCTTTTCACGTCCACGCGCTCCGGGTCCGCATACGGATTTTCAAACAGGCCGAGACGGAACTTCGTGCGCAGCACTCGCGCAACGGCGGTGTCGATCGTCTCTTCGCTGATCTCGCCGCGCACCAGTGCTTCCTTCAGATGCAGCGCGCACTCATGGCCGGGCAGCTCGACGTCGAGTCCGGCATTGAACGCGAGCGCAGCGGCCGCCGCGCTGTCCGGCGCGACAGCATGATGGCTGTAGAGCAGATCGACAGCCGCATAGTCCGCGACGACCAGGCCATCGAAGCCCCACTTGTCGCGCAACGTATCCGTCAGCAACGTGCGGTCCGCATGACAGGGCACGCCGTCGATGTCGTGATACGCGGGCATGATCGAACCGGCGTCCGCAAGCTTGACCGCCATTTCGAACGGCAGCAGGAACACGTCGTTCAGTTCGCGCAGCCCGACATGCACGGGCGCGTGATTGCGGCCGCCCTCGCTCGCCGAATGGCCGACGAAATGCTTGAGCGTCGCGAGCACGTCGCGGCGTTCGCCTTGCAGCCCCTTGACGTAGTGACATGCGAGTACGCCGACCAGATACGGGTCCTCGCCGAGCGTTTCCTCGGTGCGGCCCCAGCGCGGATCGCGCGATACGTCCAGCACCGGCGCGAGCCCCTGATGGCAACCGATCGAGCGCGCCTGCTCGCCGATGATTTCGCCGACCTCGCCGACCAGACGCGGATTCCACGTCGCCGCGTAGTTCAACGGCGACGGGAACAGCGTGGCGTCCTTGATCATCAGGCCAACCAGACACTCTTCGTGGGACATCACCGGAATGCCGAGGCGCGTGTCGTCCACCATTTGCCGCTGCAACGCGTTGAGCGCGCGTACGCCTTCCTTCGGATCGACCGTGTGCGTGCCGAGCGGGCGCGTGATCTGACCCAGTCCGTGCTGAAGGATCGTTTCGACCGTCACGCCGGCGTCGCCGTGCGCGAAATCCACCGTCCGCGCTTCGTGGTTGCCGTCGGACGACAGCTTCAGCCACGCGGCGTGAAGCTGGGCAATTTTTTCGTCCAGAGTCATGCGCGCCAGCAAATCGGAAACGCGCTCTTCGACGGCGGCCGCGGGGTTGCGGTAGAGCGGTACTTCACTTGGGCGAAGCAACATCGAGAACTCCTTTAAATGATCCTGGTGTACTTAGCGCGTATCGCGCCGACAAATCCGGTTTTCGTCGCGAACGCAAGGCTCCATGATGCTTCGTTCGCATCGTCGCCCTGCATTTCATATTCCTTCCAGAATTTCGCAGTCCTTTAAATTGACTCAACACCAGCTGGACTAGAAATTCGTTGCTTCAAATTCGTTGCGTCGCTAGCGTGACGAAGCGGCCTCGTCAGCGGGAGTGCAAGATCAGTGCAGACGCGGCAGCGCGAAGTCCCGGTCGTCGAACACATGGCATGCGTCCGGCGCGAGGGTCAGCTCGATCCGTTCGTCACGCGTCACGCCGCCGTCGCCCGGCAATTTGGCGATCAGCGGGTTGCCGTCCCGGCTGCCGCCGTCGATATGCACATAGCTGTGTTCGCCCATCCGTTCGACGAGGCGCACCGCGCAGCGGATCGTCTGGGTACCCGCTTGATCGGACGGCAAACCGAGGTGTTCGGGCCGGATGCCCAACGTGACATGCGCACCGACGCTCAGATTGCGGCCGTCGACTTGCGCGCGCACGCGCTCGCCGCTCGTCAGTTCGACTTCAAGACCCGTGGCATCGATCGCGGTGACTACACCCGGCAGGAAGTTCATCTTCGGCGAGCCGATGAAACCCGCCACGAAGCGGCTCTTCGGGCGGTGGTACAGATCGAGCGGCGCGCCGATCTGCGCGATGCTGCCGTGCTTCTCCATTTCCGCGCCGGCGTGCAGCAGCACGATCTTGTCGGCGAGCGCCATCGCTTCGATCTGGTCGTGCGTGACGTAAATCGCGCTCGCCTGACGGAATTCCCGATGCAGGCGCGCGATCTCGATGCGCGTCTGCACGCGCAGCGCCGCGTCGAGATTCGACAGCGGCTCGTCGAACAGGAACACGCCCGGCTCGCGCACGATCGCCCGGCCGATCGCCACGCGCTGGCGCTGCCCACCGGACAGCGCCGCGGGACGACGTTCGAGCAGCCCGTCGAGTTGCAGCGCGGCAGCCGTGCGGCGCACCTTGCTGTCGATCGTCGCCTTGTCGATCTTCGCCTGACGCAAACCGAACGCCATATTCTCGTAGACGCTCATGTGCGGATACAGCGCGTAGTTCTGGAACACCATCGCAACCCGGCGTTCGGCGGGCCGTACGTTGTTCATCAACCGACCGTCGATGCGCAGTTCCCCCTCGGTGATCGATTCGAGTCCGGCGACCATGCGCAATAACGTCGACTTCCCGCATCCCGACGGCCCGAGGAACACGCAGAACTCGTTCTCGCCGACTTCGAGGTGAACGTTGCGAATAATCGGCGAATTGCCTTCGTACGCCTTCTGTACTTTAGTCAGGGTAATGCTTGCCATAGCTCGTTGTGTTCGCGGTTAAATTATCGGACGCTCGCTTCAGCCCGACTGGTCCAGCCGGCCATGCGGCCCGGCTGGCCCCGGTTCATCGTCAGTTCGTCAGCCCTTCAGGGAGCCGGCCATCATGCCCTTGATCAAGCGCTCCTGGCCGAATGCGTAGGCCGCGATCAGCGGCAGCGACGTCATCGTGACGACCGCCAGCATCGCCGGAATGTTCGACGAGTAATGCCCCTGGAAGTCCCATACGGCCAGCGGCAGCGTGCGATGCGGGGGTGTGGAGGTCAGCATGTACGCGAAGATGAACTCGTTCCACAGCGCGATGCCGTTGTAGATCGCAACCGTCGCCAGCCCCGGTGTGGAGAGCGGAAAGAAGATGCGCCAGAAAATCTTGAACGGACCGCAGCCGTCGAGTTGCGCGGCTTCTTCCAGTTCATGCGGAATCTGGCGCATGAACTCCGTCAGGATGAAGATCGAGATCGGCAGACTCAGCGCCACGTACGGTCCGATCAGCGCGAACTGCGTGTCGTAGAGACCGAGGTTGCGGGTCAGCAGATAGATCGGCACGAGCGTCGAGTGCAGAGGCACGATCATCCCAGCGATCATCAGCCCGAACAGCACCTTGTTCAAACGGAAGCGCAAACGCGCGAACACGTAAGCCGCCATTGCGCTCAGCAACACGATCAGCAGAACCGACACCCCGACGACAAAAACGCTATTGCTGAAGTACGTGAGGTAAGGGCCGTTCAGCACCGCCCAGTAGTTGCCGAAATAAACATGGGTCGGCAACGCCCAGACCGGTTCGGAGAAAGTTTCTTCCTGCGTCTTCAGACTCGTCACCACGACGAAGATGAACGGCAACGTCGTGACGGCGAGCCAGATCAAACCCAGCAACGGCACGCCGATGCGGATCCTGGGAAAATGGAGGCGATTTGTTTCAGTGGCCATGCTCAAACTTCCGTTTCGTAACGACGCGTCATGCGCAATGCGATCGCGGCAACCAGCGACACGATGATGAACATCGCGGAGCCGATCGTGCTGCCGTAGCCCAGCTGGAAAGAACTGAACACGGTCCGGTACATATAAGTCGCCATCAGCTCCGACGAGCCTTCCGGGCCACCACCCGTCATCACGTAGATCAGATCGAAATAGCGCAGCGAACCCAGCACCGACAGCAGCACCGCGGTACGGATCGCGCCTTGCAGATGCGGCAGCTTGATGCGCCAGAAGATGGTCCATTCGGAGGCGCCATCGAGGCGCGCCGCTTCGTTCAGTTCAGCGGGCATCGACGACAGTCCGGCGAGAAACAGGATCATGTAGAACGGCACGTTCTGCCAGCAGATCACCGCGATCGTCGATGCGAGCGAGAAGCGTGTGTCGCCGAGCCAATCCTGCGCGAACGAATCAAGGCCGATGGCGTGCAGCGCGACGTTCAGCGGTCCGAAGTTCGGGTCGTAGACGTTCTTGAACAGCACGCCGATCGCGACGCTCGACATCAAGAGCGGCAGGAAGTAAAGAATCTTGAGAATGCGTGAGCCGCGTCCCGCCTTTTCCAGCAGCACGGCCAGCGCGAGCGAGATGGGCAGTTCGATCACGATCGACGTGATCGCGAGAAGCACGTTGTTCCACAGCGAGCGCCAGAAAACCGTGTCCTGTGCGAGATGTGCCCAGTTGGCGAGTCCGACGAAGCGTGAATGCGTACCCAGCCCGGTCCAGTCAACCAGCGAAAGCCGCAGGCTCGACACCAGTGGGTACAGCAGGAAGATCGCCAGCAGCAGCACCGCGGGAGCGAGAAAGACTGTGATCACCAGCCACTGCGACGAAATACGCGCCCGCTCGGCGGGCGCAGTGGAAATTGCAATATTCACAGATCGTGTGTCCCGGCCCGCATCGACCGACGCGGGCCGGGCTCCTCTTCAGACTACGGGTTAGCTTCCCGCCTTCGCGGCGGCTTCCATTTGCTGTGCAGCAGCCTCAGGCGTCACCGACAGGCCGAACAATGCCTGCGACGTATCCTTGTGCAGCTCGCCCAGCTTCGGCGGCAACTCCTGGTCGTACCAGAGCTGCACGTTCGGCGCGTTGGCGATCAACTCTTGCAGGCGCTTCAGGAACGGATCGGTAATGCTGATGTTCTTGACCGGCGGAATCTTCTTGTCGACAACGCGGCCCTGCATCGACGTGTCGTCCGTCATCGTCTGGATCAGCTTGAACGCCGCCTGCGGGTCCTTGCATTCCGTCGAGATGCTCATGAAACCGTCGCCGACGGTGCCGATCACATCGCGCGGGTCGCCCTTGCCGCCCGGCATGCTCGGGAACGGGAAGAAATCGACCTTGCTGGAAAATGCCGGATTCTCGTTCTGGATCGTCGACGCTTCCCAGCCGCCCATCAATTCCATCGCGGCGCGGCCCGAATACAGCAGACGACGCGATGCGCCCACGTCATAGTCGAGACCGTTGTAGCCCTGCGCGAACGCGCCGGCCTTCACCAGCTGCTGGATGTACTTGCCTGCTTCGACGAACACCGGGTCGGCGAAGCTGCCGCCCGGCGCGCGGTCCACAGCCTTGCGGAACACGTCGGGGCCGCCGAGCCGGTCGACGAGGTACATGTAGTACATCGAGCCGGTCCACTTGTTCTTGTTGCTCAACGCGAACGGTGCGATGCCATGCGAGGTCAGCACCTGCACGACGTGCATCAGCTGATCCCAGGTTTGCGGCGGCGTCAGGTTGTATTGCTTGAACAGATCCTTGTTGTAGAAGATCACAGCCGCGGACGCATTTTCCGCAGCCACGCCATACGTCTTCTTGTCGTACGTCACCGCATGCCACGAAGTGGGCAGGAAGCGGTCACGATACGCCGGGTCTTTCTGCAGATACGGCGTGAGGTCGACCACCTGGCCGGCCTTCACATATTCGTGCAACGGACCACCGCCCCACGACTCGAACACGCACGGCGGCTCGCCCGCGCCGAACGCCACTTTCAGCTTGGTCTTGTACGCTTCGTTCAGGACGTGTGAGTCCTCGACCTTGTAGCCGGGGTTCTGATGCTCGAAGCGGTCTGCCGCATCCCGGAGCACTTTGCTCGACGTGACGTTGGTTTGCTGGTCCCACTCCGTAATCGTCTTGCCAGACTGTGCGAACGCACTTGTCGATACGGCTGCCGACAACGAGAATGCGAGCGCCGTAGCGCCGGCAATTGACCGCGCTTTAAAAAAAGCCGGGTGCGCCATGTTTGTGTCCCCTCTCGTGAATATTGGAATACCAACCCAAACGTCTAACGTTAGCCATAACGTTAGCGAATGTTAGGCTCCTGTGTGAAGTGTCGCTATGCGGGATTTTACCTGGTGTTTTGCTGCGGGCCTTGCATATAGCAAAAGGTTCAAAGGTTGCTCGGGCTTTTACGGGGCTCTATCCGAGGCCAGTTCTGGTAGAATGGATTGTATATAAACGGTATGGCTAACGTTAGCAGCGAGTCGATTTCGACATGACCTCTCGTACTCCCTCGTCACGCATGGCAAAGCAGACCCCCACGCTCGAGCACGTCGCCAAGCTCGCCGGCGTGTCCCAGATGACCGCTTCGCGCGCGCTCAATGGCCGTCCAGGCGTGTCGCGGGAGACCCGCGACGAAGTGCTCAGAATCGCGTCGGATATCGGCTACGTGGTAAACCGTACCGCGCAGAAGCTCTCGGGCGGCCGCAACGGCATCATCGGCATCATCACGCCTACCCTCGACACGCAGTTCTCCAGCGAGCTGATCCTCGGCGCTGGTCGAGCCGCGCGCGGCGCGGGTTGCGAGATGCTGGTCTACACCGTGTTCGACGAGGACCGCCATACGCATCACGATCTGCTCGGGCTGATCCAGCAATTCTCGGATGGCATTCTCGCGATTCTGCCGCGCGAGTCGCTGTGTCTCGAAGCGCTCGCTACCGCCAAGGTGCCGGTCGTCGTCGTCGATCAGCGCGGCACGCTGACCGGCTTTCCGTCGGTATCGGTCGACAACTACGGGGGTGCGTGCCTCGCGGTCGAGCATCTGGCGCAACTCGGTCACAAGCGGATCGCGTTCCTCGCGGGGGACGAAACGATCGAAGGCGTGCGCGACAGGCAGCGCGGCTATCACGACACCCTGGCCCGGCTCGGGCTGCCGCGCGAAAACTCGCTGGTCGCCGCCGCCGATCTCTCGCAGATGATGGCGTTCGACGTGACCTTCGACCTGCTCAATCTCGCGGAGCCGCCCACCGCCATTTTCACGGCGAACGATCAAAGCGCGTTTGGTGTGATCGCCGCGATCAGGGAAGCGGGCTTGCGCGTGCCGGACGACATCTCGGTGATCGGCTTCGACGACATTCCGATGTCGGAACAATTCCATCCGGCGCTCACGACGATCCGCCAACCGTTCCAGCAAATGGCGCGCTCGGCGGTCAATACGCTGCTCGCACAGATCGCCGGCATCGGCGCGGCCTCGCAGCGCATTACGCTGCCGGCGGAGCTGGTGGTGCGCGACTCCACCGGACCGGTTCGCACCAGACAGCGCCGCCGCGCGCGTCACCAGATCGTCTCCACGTAAGTCGACGCGCGCACCTTCGCATCTGATGTGACGAGCGCGCCGCCAAACGTGCGGGCGGTCGCGACGATCAACCGCTGGTGCGAAGTCAGCGCAGGCGACAGCCTCGCCGCGCGCAATGCGATCTCGGTGTCGACCGGGACCATCCGCACACCTTCCATCGACACGAAAGTGGAGAGCCAGCTGCGCGCGTCCATCGACAGTCCGAGCCGGCCGTCCTTGACGAACTCAGCGATTTCGAGCGCGCTGATCGCCGAAATCAGGATCTCGCCGCCATCCAGTTCCCGATCTATCGCATCGTGCGCGGCCTGACTCAACGCTTTCTGTCTGCCCAGCCAGCACACCAGCGCCAGCGTATCGAGCGTATTCATCGCTCTTCCTGCTCCGCCGCGGCCGGCACGGGCGAGTGCTTCATGTTGAAATGCACGATCGAAGCGCGCAACAGCTCGAGCGGATTCTCCTGCTTGTTGCGATAAGGCCTGATCTCGATTGTAGGTTGCCCACGGTCGGTGACGACAACGGTCTCCCCCAGCATCTCCACCTGCCGGAACAGTTCACATGCTCTCGACTTGAAGATGGCCTTCGATACTCTCTTTTCCATTGCGCTCTCCACCCAGACAATTCATACGGCTATTTTTTTGGATCGGGCCGAAACGCTTTGCGGTCGCGGCCAGATATTCGTTATCAACCTGCAACTACGGCCGGGAAGCTCTCTCGGGCTTCCTAACCTTCAAACACTACCGCGACATCGTTCGGCTCGGACATTGCAATTGATGAGGGAATGCTTTGCGCCCTCATGCGGCCCGAGCGTCAGCGCGACCGTGCTCGGACGGCCCTGATCGATATCCGCCCTCGTGAGACGAATTAGAAGAAGACATGCAACGTTATCCGTAACGTTAAATCATGTTAATCGTGGGTATCAAACGCCGCCATGCGGAGTTTACCTAGTCTGCCAAATCTGCCTCAGCGGGCCGCTTAGGGCCGTGCAGTGGGCCTCGAGAAGTCGAAAGCAAGCTGCAAGCTTCAAGTAACATCTAGCCGAAAAGGGCACGGTAGCGCTAACGTTAAACCGTCGTCGAACACCATGAGATAGCCCTCCGCATTCGGCAAGCGTATCGAGCGCAATCACGTCTCCTCCCACTCCACCGAATCTGGCTGGGACGCTTGCCTGGCATCGAAATGCACGATCGACGCGCGCAACAGTTCGAGCGGATTCGCCTGCTTGTTGCAGTACGGCCGGATCTCGATGGTGGGTTGCCCGCGGTCCGTCACGACCACGGTTTCACCCAGCATCTCGACCTGCCTGAACAGTTCGCATGCCCTGGACTTGAAAATGGCTTTCGATACTCTCTTTTCCATTGCGCTCTCCACCCAGACAATTCATACGGCTATTTTTTTGGAATCGAGCCGGTTACAGGTCACGGCCGGATCTTCGTTATCAATCTCGTCAAACCACTGCCTGAAGATGTCCTCCCACTTCACTGCGTTCGAACGCCACCGCCGTGCCGTTCGCGTCGAACAGCGTGGCCGCCGAAGCCGCCAGCCTGATGCCGATCCGCGCGCCGATCGCGTGCTGCGCATCCTTCTTGTCGAGCTTCAGCGAAATCGCCTGACCCATACCGTCGAGGTGAGCGTGCAGAAGCGATACGTCGCCCAGATGCTCGACGAGTTCGACACGCGCGGGCAACCCTTCGCCCGTTGCGCCGATGCCGAGATGCTCGGCGCGCACCCCGAGCGTCAGCTTGCCGGTGAGCGAGCGGCCCGGGCGGCCAGGCAGCACGATCTGGTCGCTGCCGCCGCCCAGCGTGATGACGGTTTGCGTTTCGCTTTGCGATACGAGCGCGGCGGGCAGCATGTTCATCTGCGGCGAACCGATGAAGCCGCCGACGAAGCGATTCACCGGCCGGTCGTACAGATCGAGCGGCGCGCCGATCTGCTCGATATGCCCCTTGTTGAAGACGACGATTTTCTCGCCCAGCGTCATGGCCTCGACCTGATCGTGCGTCACGTAGATCATCGTCGTGCCGAGTTCGCGGTGCAGCTTCGCGAGTTCGATTCGCATCTGCACGCGCAGCGCCGCGTCGAGATTCGATAACGGCTCGTCGAACAGGAACACGCGGGGCTTGCGCACGATCGCCCGTCCTATCGCCACGCGTTGCCGCTGGCCGCCCGAGAGCGCCTTGGGTTTGCGCTCGAGCAGGTGATTGATTTGCAAAATCTCCGCGGCGCGTCCGACCGCTTCGCGCACTTCCTGCTTCGACTTGCCCGACAGCTTCAGCGAGAAGCCCATGTTTTCCGCGACCGTCATATGCGGATAGAGCGCATAGCTCTGAAATACCATCGAAATGCCGCGATCGGCGGGCTGCAGGTCGTTGACCCGCACACCATCGATCAGAATGTCACCGCCGCTCACCGATTCGAGCCCGGCGATCATGCGCAGCATGGTCGACTTGCCGCAGCCGGACGGTCCGACGAAGACCGTGAACTGGCCGTCCGGAATGTGCAGATCGATGCCCTCAATGACCTGAGGCCCTTCACCATACGTCTTGGCGACGTTGCGCAGTACGAGTTCGCCCATTGCTAGCTTCTCCTGATTCCTTATGCTTGCGCTCCCGCGCGACATTGCCCTCAAGCACGTCACGCGTTTGCGATGCGGGTAACTTCGCCCTAGCGCGACGTGGCCACGCCGGCGTGTTGAGCAATCACATCCCGATACCAGTGCGCGCTGTCTTTCGGCGTGCGCTGCTGGCTTGCGTAGTCGACGTACACCATGCCGAAGCGCTTGTCGTAGCCGGACGCCCATTCGAAGTTGTCCATCAGGCTCCATGCGAAATAACCGGCGACGTCGACGCCCTTTTGAGCCGCATCCGACAACGCGGCGAGATGCAGGTCGTAAAAGCGGACACGCTCGGCGTCGCGGATGCAGCCGTTGTCCAGTACGTCCTTCGCCGCACAGCCGTTTTCGGTGATGTAGATGGGCGGCAGCTTGTAGTTCGCGTCCAGCTGCGTCAGCAATTCGGTCAGGCCTTGCGGATAGACTTCCCAGTCCATGTCCGTGAAGCCGAGCACGCCCGGCGGCCGTTTATCACCGGATGCGCTGGCGAAAATCCGCGTGTAGTAGTTAACGCCGAGGAAGTCCATCGGTGTGCCGATGATGCCGAAGTCGCCGTCGCGAATCACCTCTTGCGGGCCGTTCTCGCCGTACCACTGCAACGCCTCGGCCGGATATTGGCCCTTGAAGAGCGGGTCCATGTACCAGCTCACGAACTTCGCGTATTCGAGCGACGCGGTAGCCTGGTCTTCGGGTGAGTCGGTCGCGCCATGCGCGGGCGACTGGTTGAGCACGATGCCCAGCGGCGCCTTCACGCCATCGGCGCGCAGCGCCTGCAACGCAAGGCCGTGCGACAGCAGCAGATGGTGCGACACGTGCGCGGCTTGCTTCAGGCTCGCGTTGCCCGGCGCGAAGTAGCCGGTCGCATTGCCGAGCCACGCAGTGCACCACGGCTCGTTGTGCGTGGCGATCGACGCCACGCGGTCGCCGAGCACGCTGCCAATCTTGCGAGCGTAGTCCGCGAAGCGGTAGGCGGTGTCGCGGTTTTCCCAGCCGTTCTGCGTCTCCTGCAATGCGAGCGGCAAGTCCCAGTGATACAGCGTCGCGAACGGCTGAATGCCGCGCTTGAGCAGCCCGTCGACGAGACGTTCGTAGAACGCCAGGCCTTTCTCGTTGAACGCGCCACGGCCGTCGGGTTGAACGCGCGGCCATGCGATCGAGAAGCGATAGGCCTGGACGCCCAGGTCGGCCATCATGTCGAGGTCCTGCTCGAGACGATGGTAGTGATCGCAGGCGACATCCCCGTTCTGGCCGTTCACGACCTTGCCCGGCACTTTGCAGAACGCGTCCCAGATCGAAGGGCCGCGGCCGTCATCATGCGCTGCGCCTTCAATCTGATAGGAGCTGGTGGCGACGCCCCAGACGAAGTCTTCTTTGAAACGATATGTCGACATGAATGATGTTGTCCTGATTGTCATACCCGTGAGGGCTCGAAGTAAGTCGTTTGCAACAGCGTCAGGCCTTGACCGCGCCGGTCGTCAGACCGTCGATCAGCCGGCGTGAGGTGAACGCGAACAGCACGAGCAGCGGCAGCACCGCAACCGCCGAGCCCGCCATCACCGCCCCCCAATCCGAATTGGTCGGGCTCTGCAAGATGCGCAGCGCAAGCGGCAGCGTGTACATGGACGGCGAGCGCAGCACGACGAGCGCCGACAAAAAGTTGTTCCATGCCTGGATGAAGCTGATGAGCCCAAGCGTGCCCAGCGCCGGTCCCAGCAGCGGCAGCACCACGCTCCAGTAAATGCGGAATTCGCCGCAACCGTCGATGCGCGCCGCCTCGATGAGATCCGACGGAATCGCCGACGCAACGTACTGGCGCATCAGGAACACACCGAGCGCGGCGGCCGCGCCGGGCACGTACAGCGCGCGCGGCTGGTTGATCCAGCCCAGCAGGTTCATCGTCATGAAGGTCGGGATCATGCTGAGGAACGGCGGAACCAGCATCGCCGTCAACGCGACCGCGAACAGTGTCTTCTTGAAGCGGAACTCGTACATCGCGAATGCATAGCCCGCCATCGATGTGACCAGCAGCGTCAGCAACGTCTGCAGCGTCGCCGTGTAGAAGCTCCAGCCGAGGTTGCGCCAGAACGGAATGTGCCGCATCAGCGACGCCATGTTGTCCAGAAACGCGTTGCCGAACCACAGCGGCGGCGGCATCGAGAAGATCTCAGAGCTGGTGTGCGTCGCGAACACAAACATGAAGTAGAACGGCGAGAACATCAGCAGCGCGCCAGCCATCACGATGGCGTAGCCGGTATAGCGCGCCTTGTTGTTCGACAGTTTCATCGCTGGTTCTCCTCGTTCATGCCGCTGCGGTGAAAGATGCGTGTGTTCAGCCACATCAGCGCGGCAATCGTGATGAACAGCAGCCACGCGATCGAACTCGCGGTACCGAAATCGCCGTCGTGGAACGCCATGCGGTACATGTAGACCGCCGTGGTCAGTCCCGACTGGCTCGTGCCCATGCCCTCGTTCGGCAGCAGGATGAACGGCTCTTCGAACAATTGCAGACCGCCGATGATGGACAACGGCACCGCGAAGAAAATCATCGTCTTGATGAGCGGAATCGTGATGCGCGTGAACTGCTGCCAGCCGTTAGCGCCGTCGATCTTCGCCGCCTCGTAGAGATCCTTCGGAATGCTTTGCAGCGCGGAGAGATAAAGCACCGTATTCCAGCCGACATAACGCCAGAAGATCACCAGCGACACCGCCGGTTTGACGTTGGGCGGGCTGTACAGCCATTCGATCGGATGAGCGGGGACGATCCAGTGCAGGCCCGGCAACTTGCCGATCGCCGCAATGGCGAGATTGATCATGCCGAAGTCGGTCGAGTACAGCGACGAGAAGATCAACGCGATCGCCACGCTCGACGTGATGAACGGCAGGAAGTACAGACCGACGACGAAATTGCGCCAGCGGCGAAACGCGGTCTGCAGGAAAAACGCGAGCGGCAGCGCAATCAGGTGTTGCGGCAAGCCGGACATGATCGCCATCGACGCCGTGTTGTAGAGGGATTTCCAGTACCACGGATCGGTCAGCGTGAAGATGAAGTTCGACAGGCCCACCCACTTCATGCTCGCGAGGCCCGCAGTCGCGTCCCAGCTCTGGAACGACAGGTACAGCGAGAACAGCAGCGGAAAGGCGATGAACAAACCGAACAACAGAAAAAACGGAGCGATAAACAGGTAAGGCGCGATCTTCACCGGGTTGACCAGTGATTTCCTGCGCGGCGCCGTCAGCGGCGCGTGCAGGTCGCTGAGGCGCCCGTTATGGGCGGCCGGCTCGGGTGTGGGCAGCGAAAGGCTCATCTGGGGTTCCGTCCAGTCTGGCGTGGCGGCCGAACGGCGCCGGCCACGCTATTGCAAAACTTCAACACGGCGCGCACGGCGCCGCGCTGTTTCCTCAACGCCGGACGCGATGCGCGATCTGGTCCTGTGCTTCTTTCAGCGCCGTGTCGATGTCCACGTTGTCGTCGACGACCTTGTCGAGCGCCGAGTGGACCGCTTCCTCGGCCACCTGGTCGTACTTGCTGCGCTGGATCGACGGAATGTGAGCGGCGGCGTCGCGCCAGATCAGTCGGGCCTTCTCATTGCCAAGGAACGAAACCGGCTCGGCGAAGAACGAATCGTTCTGTGCGGCGAGCAATGCGGGGAACGCATCGATCGAGCGGAACGACGCGAGCTGCGTGTCCTGGCGGGTCGTCAGGAACTTGATGAATTCCCACGACATCGGCTTCTGGGTCGCCTTCGCCGGAATCGCGTAGAAGGTGCCGCCGAACGAGGCGTACGCGTTGTTCGGCAAATTGGCCGCGCGCCACAGACCCTTCGTGTCCGGCGCGATCCACGACGACAGGTGGCCGCCGAGCCACGCGCCCATCATCTGCGTGGCGACGGTGCCGCGCTTGAAGCTTTCGGCCCATTCGTTCGACCACGGCGTGATCTTCGCGTCGAGGCCGAGGTCGCGTGCCTTCTTCGCAAGCTTGAATGCGTTGACGAAGCGCGCCGACGTGACCACCGGGTTGCCGGCCTTGTCGAAGTAGACGCCGTCGCCTTCCTTCAGGTCGGCACGAATGTAGATATCCTCAATATCGCGCGACGAAGCCATCAGGTAAGCGCCAGTGGCCTTCTTGATCTTCTGGCCCGCGGCGAGATACGAATCCCACGACTTGTTCAGGTCGGCTTCGGTGACGCCCGCCTTGTCGAGAATGTCCTTGCGGTAGAACAGCGTGCCCGGGCCGATGTCCGCCGGCATGCCGACGATCACGCCGTCCTGGGTGGTGGCCTGCGCAAACGTGTAGCGGATGAACTCGCTCTTGTACTGGCCGGCGTTGTACGGCGCCTTCGACAAGTCCTCCAGACCGCCGCCCGACGCGAACCGGCCGATGAAGCCGACTTCGACCGCCATCACGTCGGGCAGATCGGAGCTGGTTGCGAGCGCGGTGGTCATCGCGTTGTGGTGGTCGGCGATCGCGAGCGACGACACCTTGATGTCGACATCGGGATGCAGCTTCTTCCATGCGGGCAGCGCGTCCTTGATTTCCTGATCCAGCTTCGGAAAGACCGCCACCGTCAACGTGGTGTTGGCTTGCGCGCCGGCTGCTGCCAGGCTGAGCAGGACTGCGGCGGCAGCAGCCGAAATGCGAAAGTTCATTACTTGTCTCCTGTTGAACCGTTTGTAGATTGCGTTCGGTTATTTCCAGTTGCTTCTTGTGCTTTTCTTGCGACCTGCTTACGACTCTTTAAATATTTCCTGTCTTTTGAAAGCGCTTTCAAGACTTCACAAAAAAAAACGCCCCGAGGGGTTTCGCAGCGCTCATGGCCGCTCAATGGCTAGTTCGGCGAGCCTTTGCTGCGGATGGCGGCGCCCATCGGCGCGTTGTTTCGCGAATCACCAGCGTGAGCGGAATCGTCTTCAGTGCGATGGGTTGCTTGCGGATCATCTGCACGATCGCCTGTGCCGCGAGCCGCCCGATCTCGTAGGTGGGCTGGCGGACCGTGGTCAACGGCGGAGTCATATACGACGAGGTCGGCAGATCGTCGAAGCCGACCAGCGAGATGTCTTCCGGCACCCGCAAGCCACGGCGGAAAATCGTCAGACGCGCGCCATAGGCGCTCTGATCGTTCGAGCAGAACACGGCGCTAAACGATGGGCCGCGCGCAAGGAGCCGCTCCATCGCCGCCACGCCGCCGGTCTCCAGATAGTCGCCCTGCTCGACGAGCTCAGCGTCAAACGCAATACCCGCTTCTTCGAGCGCCATCCGGTAACCGTCGAGACGCTCGATGGCATCCTCGTGATTGGGCGGACCGGCGATGAATGCGATCCTGCGGTGACCTTGCTCGATCAGATGCCGGGTCGCGTCGCGAGCCCCTTGCAGGTTGTCGAGCGGCAAGCTCGCGAGGGACGCGCTGTTTTGCACGGAGCGTCCGAGCACGAGCAGCGGCGCGTGCCGTGAGTAATCGATCAAGGACGACTCATCGAGTTGGGCATGCAACAGAATCATGCCGTCGACGCGGCGCGCGATGAACTGCTCCAGGCGCGCCATCTCATCCTTGACGCTCCAGCGGCTGCTGACGAAGAGCGCGGTGTAGCCCGTCTCCGACAAACCGTCTTCGATACCGCGCAGCCACTCCGCGTAGAACGGGCTGGACACGGTTTGTGTGAGTACGCCGATGGTGTCGGTCTTGCCGCTCGCGAGGCTGCGCGCCAACACGTTCGGCCGGTAGTTGAACCGCGCGATAGCCTGCTCCACCGCTTTCTGCTTGGCCGGCAGCACGCGCGCCGTGCCGTTCAGAATGCGCGACACCGTGCTCGGAGAAACGCCGGCTGCCCGCGCGATTTCCTCTAGTGTCACATTGGGTGGGGTGGTGTCGTCGTCGATCATGAGCAACAGAATACGATCTTTGAAAGCGCTTTCAAACGTGAGTAAACCCTAGTCCATTGCGCGTGAAATTCAACGCTGCCGGCGAAAAAACAGCCAGTGCGACGAGGGTGGAGGAAGCGTCGCACTGGCCTCTCTACGAAAGAGATATAAGCAGTACCTGAAACTCAGAGATCACTACGATTGCCGGTCAAGGCAAGCCCTACTTAGAACGTTGTCATGATGCCGGCGAAGACACCAGTCTGGCTGTGGCCGTAGTCCGGGTTGCCGTTGGACGACGTGCCGGTAGCCGAATTGAAGTTGTTGTTGCCGTACGGACCGTTGCCGAGGTTCAGGTTCGACGTCGAGCTGTTGTGGACGTAGCCGGCTTCCGTGTACAGGAATGTGCGCTTGGACAGCGCGTACGTCGCAGCCAGCGTGAACAGCGTCGCGTTGCCGTTGCCGTTGTTCGCGTTCGCGTGGAACACCGCGCCGGTCAGCGCCGTGGCGTTGGTCACCTGCCATGCCGCGCCGAACCATTCGTGGTTGACGCTGGTCGGTGCGCTCACGCCGATCGGCTGCGATGCGTCGGTCACGCCCACGCTCGCGTTGGTCGCGTCTGGTGCGCTCAGGTGCTGGTAGCCGGCGTACAGCTTCACCGGACCGATCACATACGTGCCGCCGGCGAGAACCGACCGCGAAGCAGAGTAGACGTTGTTGAATGAACCGTTCGCGCCGCGGACTTCGTCGTAAATCACGCGGAAGTCGCCGCTGCCGAAGGTGTAGACGCCTTCGACCGCATTGGTACGGCCCTGGCCCGTCGGAACGCCTTGGGCGTTAACCGGTGCCGAGTTCCAGCTCGTATTGTTGGTCAGCGAATATTGGCCCTTCAGGACCAGGCCGCCGAGCAGCACAGGCGAGTTGTACTCCGCGCCGTTGCTGGTGCTCGCCCAGTTGCGGCCGCGCACCAAAGTCGAGATTGCGTAACGCTGCATCAGCTGCGGGTCGGTGCCCCAGCTGTCTTGCGACAGTTCGCCGGCGCCGAGATTACCCATCTTGAACAGACCGAAACGGTCGTTGGTGAAGCCCACCGTAGCGTGGCGACCGAACAGATTACCCGCCGAAGCGCCAGTCATCGTGTTCAGCTGGCCTTCCAACTGGAAGACCGCCTTCGTGCCGCCGCCCAGATCTTCCGCACCTTCCAGGCCGAACCACGAGCAACCCCAGTTGCCGCTCTCGGCAGCCCACGCGTGGCCGCCCGGAATGCCGGTTTCGAACTGGATGCCGTTGTCGATACGTCCATACAGTGTGACGCTGCTCTGCGCGTGGGCCACCGTCGCAGTTGCCATCATGGACAAAGCAAGAACCTCTTTTTTCATTAGATATCCTATATACATTTTGGCGTCTCCAAGCCGCTCAGGATGTGTCCTGACTGGGTACACTCCCCGCTTTGCTGAAATGTCCGCTTCACATTTCGAGGCGATTATAGGGACGCCAATTGCGCCGCGTATCAATCTTCCGTGTCAGGGAAAACGCTGTCGTACATAGCTGTTGCGCATGTTTCAATGAAGAAGTAGCACGCGCTTCGTGACCATCACGTGGTGGTCATCTGCCTGGCAAATCCGTTTGAATCCGTACACTGAAAAACCGCGCGAAGGCCGCGTTTTGGCGTCGCGCGGGCTAGCAAGACGCGTCGAGCCATTCGAACGCGCGCGCAAGCCGATTTTGATGTGGTGCGAATGCAACGACGAACTGCGATCCGCATTCGAGATCGACGTGCGTGTTGACAGAATTTTTCCGGTCCGAGCAACGGCCACTGTCGAATTCAACGGCGAGCAAGTACCCGATGGACATCCCCACAGCGCTTCTCGCCGCCTTCCAGCAAGCGTTGGCATTCGGGACTATGATCAACAAACAGGACGCCGATGACGGCGGCCAACGAGCCGTGCTCCACTCGACAAACATGGTTGATTGCGAGTCTGCAAGCGCGTTCACAAGGCTTATTCGCTTTTCGCGGATTTCACCGCTCAGGCCATGCCTCGTTCCGCTTGAACGGGTCCGCGCCACGCAGTAAATCCAACGCCGCGTTCCGACGATGAACGCGCAAGCTTTTCGCCGGGCGACAACAAATCCGCCAAACGTCCCGACAGACAAAAACCCCGAACGCTCCATCGTTAGAGATGGGTGTGCCTGGAGCGGACAGGGACTTTTGTCATCCACTTCCGCGGCCCCTCGTAGAGTCGGACCGGAAGACTTGCTGCCGGAGTTCGCCGGCACACCTGCCTATCTGCAAGGAGGTATCGTGAAAATAGCTATTGCTTCCACTCTCGCATTGTTGATTTCCAGCGCCATCGCACCCGCGGTCCATGCCGACGGCGATTCGTCGGCCGCCGACCGGCAACTCGCACATAACGTCCGTGTCAGCTTCGCGCATAGCGGCGTCAGCATGTCTCACGTATTCGTCTTTGCGCGATCGGGAGAGATCACGCTGATCGGATGGGTGCCCGAGCGCACGCAGGTCGCGCTGGCTGAACAGACTGCCCACACGGTGGACGGTGTCACGTCGGTGAACAACCTGCTCTCGCGATCGGGGGGAAGATTGAATTGACGTTGAAATCAAACGACACCGCTGCGCGGACGACAGTCAAACCGTCCGCGCGCTAAACATCGGTCTGCCTCGGCAGCTTTGATCGTCTGGGGAATGGACCTGCGCTTGAACGCTTGAATAACAGCGAGGTCATGTCAGCGACTACACCAATCGATAAGTCTACGCAGCAGCGGCCACCGCTGCTACGCCAAACGTCAGTTCCTGGTGCGCAACGTCAGGCTCGGCACAGCACAACACAACACAGCCGTTAAACGCGTACCGTAACCTCCCCCTCGCCGGCCTGCAAAGTGACACTTACTCCAGGCTCACCAACCATGCGCTGGTCTGGCCAAGGTCGTAATCCGGCCAAGCTTATCAAACTGGCGCGCTATTGCTGAATGAGATTGCAGGTTCGGCAAAACTTCAGCGCGCGGTTTTTTTCGACATCGCGACGACTCATCGCCGTCTTGCCGCGAAGCGGATCGCTATGCCGTTTCAGTCAGGTTAACCCCGCATAGCGAGGCGCGCAGCCGCTGCTTAAGATCGCCGCTGTTACCGGTAACGTTAAAAAGAGTTATAAAAACCTCGAATGAAAAAACACACGACCAGGAGACAGTGAATGCGCGCCCAACGGACTTCGATACGCCTTTTCACCCTTGCCACTGCGCTGTGCTCGGTTGTTTGGGCCGCTGGCTGCGCGAACACCCAGGCGACGGCCGCGCACGACGGGCCGCCGCTTGCTGCGACGCCTAAAGAGATGCCGCCTCAACTGCGAAACGTCATGGCCGCGCATTTCAAGGTCGGCGCAGCGATCGAGCCGGACTCGATCGAAAGCCCTGCCGACGCCGCATTGCTCGCCGCCCAGTTTTCCAGCCTGACCGCCGAGAACAAGATGAAGCCGGGCACGATCGGCGTCGCCGAGGGCGAATACAACTTCGCGCCGGCCGACGAGATCGTTGCGTTCGCCGAGGCGCACGGTATCGCGGTGCGCGGCCACACGCTCGTGTGGCATTTCAAAAGCGGCGACTGGTCAGAAGCGCCCGCCTGGTTCTTTGCCGGCGACTCCAAGGATCCGCACTATCACGACATCGTGGCAGCGCGGTTGCAGCGATATGTAACCGACGTTGTCACACATTTCCGCGGCAAGGTCTATGCGTGGGACGTGGTCAATGAAGTCATCAGCGATGACCCGCATCAGCTCTATCGCGAGGACAGCCCGTGGTATCGCGCGCTCGGCAAAGACTACATTGCGGTTGCATTCCGTGCTGCGCGTGCGGCTGATCCGAACGTGAAGCTCTATATCAACGACTACAACACGGACGATGCCGGCAAGCGCGCGAAGCTGCTCTCCGTGGTTCGCGAGTTGCGCGCCGAGGGCGTGCCGATCGACGGCGTGGGGCATCAGATGCACATCAGCGTGAACTAGCCGCCGCTGCCGAACATCAAGCAGGCTTTCGACGATGTCGCCGCACTCGGACTCGAGAATCAGGTAACGGAACTCGACATGAGTCTGTACACCGATTCCGGCGAATGCTGGAGTAACCCGCATGCGTGTCTGCCCGACCTCGGTCACGCAGTGCCGAACGACGCGATGCGCGCCCAGGCGCAGCGCTATCGCGCCGTGTTCGATCTGTTCGAGCACGAACCGAGCATCAAGGCCGTCACGTTCTGGGGTTACTCGGACAAGCACACGTGGCTGACTTCGACGCCGGTGCCGCGCACGAATCTGCCGCTGCTGTTCGAAGCCAACCTGCAGCCGAAAGAGGCCTTCTGGACGATCGTCGATCCGGCTTATCAGCCGTGACGCATCGCGGTGTCACGGCTCATATGAGCCGACCTCGTTGAGTTCCGGCAACTCGTCCGCCGCCTGGTCCGGCTGCCCGGCGGCGGTTTCGTGAGAACGCTCGGGCGACTGCACGACTGGCGGCGGCATCTTGCCGATGCCTTCGTCGATCCGTTGCAGGACATATGGGAAAAACGGATTCGACGCGATCCGGAACATCGAGTCGAGCGTGAGAATCAACGTGCCGCGCTCGCCGCGCGGCGCAAGCGTGCCGAGGTTCTCGTTGAAATTCTCCTCGTCGCTCGGGGCGATGCCATAGAGCGCGTCCGTCACCGGGAACGGAATCGCCACGTGCGATAACGAGAAAATATCCTGTGGATATTCGATGCTCAAAGGCTTGACGCGCGTTTCGACTTCGCCTGCAGCGACGCTGCGCTCGACGGTCTGGCTCGTGTCCGGCGCCGCGTTGGCGATGACCGTGGTGCGATAGTTCTGCGGACCTGTGCGCAGCAGCCGCGAGAGCGCGGTGTACGACGCCACGCGCAGAAAGGTCCTGAACCTCACGCTGCGGTTCACGTCGAACAACACGACTTCACTACCGTTCTGCGGAAGCTGGTCGTATAGCGACGACATCACGGCCGGCGTGCTGACGGTGAAATCGGTCACGGACTGGAATGTCAGCACGGGCGGCAATGCAACCAGCCGGTTCTCACGATGCAGCCTGATGATCTGCTCCTGGATCGTACTCGTGAGCAGGTAGGACTGGCGCGCGCCGTTGACCGGAAACGAGTTGTATTTGAACGGATTGAACTCGGGTACGATGCCGAGCCACGCGGCCCGCGCGAACGCCGGGAACACCGACGGCAGTCCGGCGAGACCGGCGAAGCGGGCGTAGCGGGTCACGCCGATCATCGGCGAGACGAGAATGACGCGGGTCGGGCGCGAAAGCGCGGGGTTCTCGACGGAATCCAGCGCGTATTGCAGCGCGAGCGCGCCGCCGTTCGAGAAGCCGACCAGTTCCAGCGGCTTGTCAGGACCGATGCGCCGGCGCGCTTCGCGCACCGCGAGCCGCGTGGCGGCGGCCCACTCGCGCCATTCGACCCGCGTGAGTCCAGCCGGCACTGTGCCGTGCCCCGGCAGACGGATGCCGATCGCGACAAAGCCCCGGTCCCGGTAGCGGCGCGCGATGTGCCGCAAACTGAACGGCGAATCCGTCAGGCCATGCAGCAACACCACGGCGCCCACGGGCGGCCCGGACGGTTCGAGGATGTATGAGCGGTTCCAGTTTTGCGCGAAGTGCTCGGGATAGATCGGCGAGCCTTCGTAATAGCGGTTCGCCGGCACGCGCTCGGCTGGGGTCAGTTTTTCGACGACGTTGGTGCGCACGTCGTCGAAAATTCGCGACTCCGCCTTGAGGTAGGCATTCCAGTCGCCGGCGTCCATTTCCTCGATTGTCATTTCGCGCGGCACATAGGTGTGCCAGACCGCGAGTTCCGGAGCACGCGTCGAGTACCATGCGCGCAACCCCAGCGCGGCTACCATCAGCAGGACCAGAATCAATGCACTTATCTTTATTACCTTCAGCGACGTGCGTAGCATTCGTGCTCTCTTGGTGAGGGTTGCAACGGCCTGCCAGGCGATGATCCGCCACATCCGGAACACAGCAGGATCAGTCTACGCTGCTACGCCGCGTCGGCGTCGGCAACATGAAAGCAAGCATCGGCGCCCTCGGTGCCGGCAATGAGCATCGCTCGGACCGACGCGTCGTGCCGATGGCCGACGCGATCGACCCATACGATGATCGCCTTCCCGTTCGGCGGCGGTCATCGCGTGCGTCGTTTGAAAGATCCCACCCAGATATCCTAAGGTCTTTTACCCGTCCGTTCAAACTCTGCTGCAATTCAATGGACGGCTGCGCCGTATGCGCCGGAGTCCTGACGCTTGCTTGCAATGCCGTGCTGTTTGATGAGTTGGGCTGTGGGGTTGAACGCATGCATGCCTGAGTTGCCGGGCAGTATGCCGGCCGTAAGGCGAGGTCGAGCGAAGAAGCTGTTCTGACAGCCGCGTTTCACTGTTTGACGTGGGATGCGGCGTGAAGGCGGCAAAAGAAACGTGTTGATTAGCGTCCACTCGCGGCAACGTGCTTGCCGCGCGCAGCATTGCCTGACAGCCAGTCATGCGAGCGACAACGCACGACGCCGCTGCGTGCCGAGGCTCGGCGCAGAGCGCTTTCGAGGAACCCTGCGCCCCAAACTGGAGCGCGAGGCGTGTTGCATGGCCCCAACGCTCCATCAGCCTGCCTACTGCCGACCACCCCTGATATTGCCCGCCACGCCACCGGCAGCACCGCCGATCAGCGCGCCGGTCCACGCGTCGCCGCCCGAAATCGCCGCAATGCCTGCGCCGCCCGCCGCGCCGATCGCCGCACCGCTCATGGTGCCCTGCTGCCGCGCGCTCATGTCCGTGCAGCCGACCACGACCACAAAGGCCCCAATGCCCACGATCCATCCAAATCGTTTCATGATCGTCTCCTTTATGGGTTTTTCTTCAGGCCTGGCACGACCATTTCGAACCACAAGGTCTCGATCACCGGGTGCTGGATTCTCGTGGGATTCGCGGCGTACCAGTTGTCGAGCCCCTGGCGCACGCTGTCGAGAGTTTGACCTTGCATGCCTTTGGCGAAGCGCGGCGCGATATCCTTTTCGGCGGACTTATTGCCCGCGTAGTACGCGCGCTCGATTTCAAGCACATTGGCGACGCCGACGAGATATGCCTTCTTGGCTTCATCCGACGAGTGGACCCATTGCTCGCCGGTGACAATCGGAATGCTATCCGCGCGGGCGACATTGCTCATCATTGCGAACGTCAGGAAAGTCAGAGATAACAGCGTTCGCCATTGTGGTCTAGTTGCCATCACGTACTCCATGGAAGTTATGTTCTCCAGCAGCCTGCGCCGACCGCATCCGGTGGCGTCGATCGTGTTATGTAGAGGAATGGTCTATGGGTCTGATCGGGTCTCCTTTTCCCGGTCACAACTGACGCCGGGGAGCCATCCGTTCCGGCCTTGCCGGGAATAGCCGCCAGCAGCCATCTGTCACACCGGACTGTTACTCCGCCGTCGCACCGAATGGCGGATGTCTACATGAAGAACTGGAATTGATTGCGGATATGACGCGTCGAGCGGCACAGCCGGTCCGGCATCGATGATGAGGCACGATATAGAGTCTAGGGCGTTTTCTATAATTTCCAAGCTCATTTCCACGCAATCCACGGAAGAGCGCGTTCGCCTCGCAGCACAATACAATGCAGCTTGAATCCGAAAGAAAACGGCGCCGGTCAATCGGGAATAGAAGACATTCTCACCCGCTCATACCGCGTTGATTTCAGTTCCAGTAGTAGTGCAAACCGCCGATGACAGAAAGCCGATAAAGCTGTAAGAACTCCGATTGGGAGTTGCCGACATTCCATTAGCCGAATGCAAACAACTCGGCCGCGGGACTCAACTTGTAGATGAGCGACAATGCCAGATTTCCTCCATATGGCGCGTCGAATGCCTGGATATAGCGCAGCGTCAAATCGAGTTTATTGAACAGGTCCGTGCGGCCCAACTGCACCAATGCATCGTTGTCCGAGCAGGCTCTGCTGCGGGTTCAACGCCTGCCCCAACAAACCGGCGCCCGCCGCATTGCCCATTGCAAGCGCGGAATTGCCGGAGCGGATCGCATTCTGATCCGCCCGCCTCTCGCCGCTCGTGTAGCCGTCGCCGTTATAGAGCAGCTCCAGTGTCTGGGTCCAGCCGGACAGCAGCGTGTAGCTCACGCCTAGCAACGCATTGGCGCGCCATGAAGTGTCGCGCGTCTGATTCTGCGAGAACGTCCAGCCAGCCGGCGCCTGCGCATTCTGCTCGGCGAACAGCGCATTGCGCCCCTGCCCGAGCGACGCATCACCGTACAACAGCAGCGCGTCCAACACCGTCCACGTGCCGTATGCACCGAGCCAGTTCACGCCATTGTCGCGATGTGACACGAGCGCGCTTGCCGACACCGAGTCGCCGGTCCAGTTGACCTTGAGCGCCGTAACAGGAGAAAAGTAGGCCTTCGTCGTATCGCGCGTATCGACGTGGAAGTTGCTGATGCCTTCGACACTCCACGCCGGCGTGATCTGCACGCTCACGCGGACCATGTCCCGGCCGAGTTGCTCGTGAACGGGATCGGTCTTGCCCGTTTCCGCGAAAAACGGATTGCTTGGCAACATCAGTATCGCGCTGCCCCATAGCAGCACGCTGCGGCCCGCCTCCACGTTGACGTTGCCGGGCAACTGGCACGACAGGCGCCCTTCGTTCAGGTACGCGTCTGTCGTCGTGTGGGCACCCTCCCCCGGCGTACTGCCTCGCCAGACGAAGAACGCGCGCGGCTTGAGTTGCAGATAGCACGGATCGACCTTCAGCGTCAGATCTACCCTTGGGTCGATTTCAGCTCGGTTTCTCGGCAGCTTCGCGATCTGGTTGCCGGGATTGGCCAGTGAGTTCCGGTTGAGCACCGTCCCCGTCACAAAGCCGACGATCTGCGTATGCTGCTGAAAAACGATGCCGCCGGACCCACTGTCGTGCTGCCCATCGGCCGCCGATGCCGTCCCCGACATGTCCGTGCAAACCAGCGCGAACAGCAGCAACAGACCGAGCATGACGCACCTCGTCCCGCGCGGCTCATCGCGCAGCCGCCCCCCGGCCCGTTTCACATGCATGACTTCGATAGCCTGCGATCAGGGATCGATTCAGCGAACCGAGGCGATCATGCAGCGTTATAAAAAGACCGTTGTTCGGCTGGCTTCATTGCTTCTGGCGACCGCGATACCTGATTACCTGATAAAGAAAACATGAAGCGAGCCGCACGCTCACACGAAGCTCAATGCGTCGACGACTTCGATACGGGTCGCGCGATAAGCGGGATATGCCGCGCACAGCACGGCGAAAAAGCTCACCGCGAGGGCGATCGCGCCCATGCGCGGCCAGTCAAGGTCGATCTGCAGCAGTACGCGATAGGACGAGTTGGGCGGCGTATAGCCGATCCCGGATGCGTTGATCGCACACCCGGCGACGAGCGTGACGACGAGCCCGAGCAGAGAGCCCAGCAGCGCAATCCAGAGTCCCTCGAACGCGAATAGCCAGACCACGCCCGCATTGCTCAACCCGAGTGCGCGCAACGTGCCGATCTCGCGGGTACACTCGACCACCACCATCGACATCGTATTGGCCACGCTCATCGCGGAGATGACCAGCACGATGCTCGCAATGAACGAGAAGATCATGTCGAACAGGCCTTTCACCTGGGTATAGAAGCTCGACATCTCCTGCCACGTCCTGATCTCGATGTCGAAACCCTCGGCGGGCAATCGACGGCTCAGGTCCAGCTTCACCTTCTCCGTCAATGCCGCGCTGTCGAGCAGCACGATGAAGCGCTCCACCGAGTCGGTGTTCATCAGCGACTGTGCGAGCCCCAGCGTGGTTAGCACATACTTGTCGTTGGTGCCCGCGCTCCCCGTGTTGAAGATATCGACGACATCCGCATCCACCGCATTCGCCTGGCCGTCGATGGTCGACGCGAGCAGACTGAACGTCTCGCCCTTGTGGAGATTGAGCAGCGTCGCGAGATCCGACGACACTGCGAAGCCCGCTTGCCGGTGCCGTTCGAGCCGGCCGTCACGCGCTGCTGATGGTCGACGAAGCGCATTCGATGGGCGTGATCGCAGCCGCGGGGGCGGAACTGGCTTGACCGTTAGTTGCATACTGATAGCCGACTCTGCAACGACTCCATGCCCACGACGCCGCACCCAACTTGCGCACGCAGCTGGACCCGGCATTGCCCGCGCGGATGCCCTCTCTTGCCGCGCATTCGGCATTAACAGCCTTTGGCTTGTATTTGCAAAATACAGCGTATAGACTGTATATGAAATTTACAGGCTTTAACCTGTCAAGAGGTCGATGCAACTGCCGGAGATGAACCGTGGACTACCCTCTCAAGACACTGAGCCAGTTGAAGCCGATTCTGCAGGGCTTCAGGAAGGCCGCCGGGCTCACCCAGGCCGCCATGGCCAGCCATCTCGGCGTGACGCAGCAGACTTACGCACAACTCGAGGCCAATCCGGCCACGGTCAGCGTGGAGCGGCTGTTCAAGGTCTTGCGGGTGCTACAGGTCGATCTGAAGCTGACCCAAACCGCAGACGGGTCATCGGCAAGCAGCGTCGCCGGGGGAAAAGTCACGTCTTCCCCACGCGCCACGCAACCGGCAAACACTGCAGCGGCTAGCCGTCCTGCGAAAAACACGCCGGCGGCAGCGGCTGGCAACGTAAAACGCAAAACGCCATCGGCGCGCAAGCAGGAAGCTTCGTCCGCAACTCAGACGCGCGCCGCACGCCCTGCGAAACAAGCCGCCACGAAAACCACGCGAAAAGCCCGCGGCTCCACCGTGTCTAAAGCCCCTCGCGCCGCCGCGAAATCCCGCAGCGCCGGCAAGAAACGGGAGGACTGGTAAGCATGGCGCGCAGCACGCAACCCACCCGCCTGAACCTGTGGATGAACGGCTTGCCAGTCGGCCATTGGGAAACGACCCGCCACGGCGAACGCCTCGTGTATCGCGACGACTGGATCGACGATCCGCAGGGGCGCCCGCTGTCACTGTCGCTTCCTTTCACGCCGGGCAACCAGCCGTATCGCGGCCAGGTCGTCGTGGACTATTTCGACAACCTGCTTCCCGACAGCGAACCGATCCGCCGCCGGATCGCCGCGCGGCACAGGACCGGCAGCACCGCGCCATTCGCACTGCTTGCCGCGCTCGGTCGCGACTGCGTCGGCGCGCTGCAGATGCTGCCGCCGGACGAGACGCCTACCGACCTCACCAGCATCAGCGGGCGCGAACTCAGCGATAGCGAGATCGCGGGCCTGCTGCGCGGCACGACATCGACGTCCCCGCTCGGGCAACACGATCCGCTGGAAGATCTGCGTCTGTCGATCGCGGGCGCGCAGGAAAAGACCGCCTTGCTCCGCCATCGAGGCCACTGGCTGCTGCCCGAAGGCAGCACGCCGACCACGCACATCTTCAAATTGCCGCTCGGACTGGTCGGCAACATGCGCGCGGACATGCGCACGTCGGTGGAAAACGAATGGCTCTGCTCGCAGATCGTCGCGGCTTATGGGCTACCAGTCGCGCGTTGCGAAATCGCGGCATTCGAAGATCAGAAGGTGTTGATCGTCGAGCGATTCGACCGCCGCCCGTCCAGCGACGCAACATGGATCGTGCGGCTTCCTCAGGAGGACATGTGCCAGGCGACGGCCACCTCGGCGCTTCACAAGTATGAATCCGACGGCGGGCCAGGCATCGAGACGATCATGGAAGTGCTGTCCGGCTCTGCGCGCGCCGCGACAGACCGGCGCAACTTCTTCACGACGCAGATGATCTTCTGGCTGCTCGCGGCGACCGACGGTCATGCGAAGAACTTCAGCATCGCGCACTTGCCGGGCAACCGCTACGAAGCCACCCCACTTTACGATGTGCTTTCCGCGCACCCGATCATCGGCGCGGGCGCCGGCCGCTTGCCCGCGCAAAAGGTCAAACTGGCGATGGCGGTTCGTAGCAAGAACGTCCACTACCTGCTCAATCAGATCCAGCGGCGGCACTGGATTGCCGAAGGGCAGCGCGTGGGATTCTCCGCTGCGAGTGTGCAGACGATGATCGACGAGTTGACCGCGCGAACCGATGAGGTGATCGAAGAAGTGTCGGCGCAGTTGCCCGAGGGCTTTCCGATGGATGTGGCCGATGCGGTCTTCGGCGGCATGCGTCGGTTGAACACGAAGCTCGCGCAATCAACGTAAGCATGGTTGCGCGCGCCCCAGACTTTGAAGCACCGGCTACGGCGAATGGAACAGCATCACGTTGTTCGCACTCGCCGCCCGAATGGAGTCACTTTGTTCCAGCGACGATGTTGGAGATAGTCCAGTTGTTGGTCGATACCAGCACGTAGTCTCCATTGACCCCCAACCATTTTTGTCCCCGCGGCGGCGCTTTGAGTCCGTGGCTGCTCCAGTCATCCATCACGAAGTTGTAGTGACGGTATTCAGCGGGAATGCGCTGGCCCTTGTGCCAGTCGCGATGTGGAATCGACGGCATGACCTGCTGGCGCCCCGATGGGTTCGCCATGGGTGCCCCGCCTTGATCCGGCGGCGGACCTGCCGCGATTGCAATCAGAGAGACCCCGGAAAAGGAAAGAGCAACAAGCTGCACGACAATCTGCTTGTTCATGATCAAACCCCTCTACGGTGAAAGAAAGCTCAGGGTGTCACGGCGTGTAATGTCTTTTTGACATTACGATGACAACTCGTCCGTACGACCTGCGTGACTTATATGAAGATGGCCGTGCGTCGTTGCGACACCCACATTCAGCATGGACCGGCTACATGATTCGCAATGCCAAAAATCGGCGGCTCGATTGACGCCGATGTTCATTGCACCGGGCGTCAGATATACCAAATGCGATTTAGAAAGTCGCCAGAAAGGAAATAATATTTTCGGGGTTGTACCCGATGACGTTCAGATTATAGTAAATGAATGTTCGACTTCAAGCCGGCCTCCGCGCTCGCGGCATACACGCCGTAACATCAGCAATTGCCAGCGGTTCGTCGATGTTTGGTAAAAGCTCATCCGGATGAAATCGCCAATGCCGACTTCCATATCACGGTACCGGCTCACTCGTCCCGATGTGGCGACGCAGGCTCGGCCGCGGCATGTGCCTGCGCGGCCGGCAGCCGTGGCATACGGATGCCCGCATACGCGATGGCAATGGTCAGAAGCGGGCTCACAAAACAGAAAATGGCAAAGGGCGCATAACTCAGCGTGGACACACCCAGCGTCGCCGCCATATAAGCGCCGCAACTATTCCACGGAATCAGCGCACCGGTCGGCGTGGCCGCATCGCCAACGGCTCGCGACAGCACCACTGGCTTGTATCCCCGCTTCGCAAACGCGCTCTTGAACATTCGCGCAGGAAGGACGACCGCGATGTACTGGTCGGCGGTGACGATATTGGTAGCGACGATCGACGCGACCAGCGAAGCGACGAGCGCACCAGCCGTCTTTGCCTTTTCGATCACCGGCGCAATCAGGCGCTCCAGCACCCCGCATTTTTCGACCACACCGCCGAACGCCAGGGCCGTGATGACCAGCCAGATAGTGTTCAACATGCTGTCCATGCCGCCACGCGTCACGAGTATGTCGAGCGTGGCGTTACCGGTCGACGCTTTGTAGCCGCTCGCCAATGCGAGCCACACGCCTTTGAAAAGTGCGAGCCAGTCCGGCACGCCCTGCCTCGCCGAAGCAAACGCGATCACGCGCTCGGGGGCCACGCACACGGCGAGCACGCCCCCCGCCAGCGCGCCGAGAAAGATCGCGGTGAACGGCGGTATCTTGAAGACCGCCAGCAGAATGACGATGACGAGCGGCAGGAACAGCCACAACGAGATGTGAAACGCATCACGCATGGCTTCCAGTTCCGCGGTGGCGTCGAAATCGCCCGGCCGGCCGAGCGCGAGGAACAAAGCGAGCGTGATCACCATCGACACAGCCGACGTGAGAAAGGTTTCCCGCAGGTGCGGGTATAGTTGGGCACCGGACGCCGCGGCGGCGAGATTGGCCGAGTCGGAGAGTGGCGAAGACTTATCGCCGAAATACGCGCCGGAGATGATCGCGCCGGCCGCGATCGCTGGATTCAGACCCATGCCTTGCGCGATACCCATGAGGCCGATGCCGATCGTGCCGGCCACCGTCCACGAGCTGCCGATACTGACCGACACGACAGCGCAAATGGCGGCGGCCGTCACGTAAAAGTAATTGGGGCTGAGAAGCTTCAGGCCGTAATAGACCATCGCGACGAGCGTGCCGCTGAGCGCCCATGTGCCGATGAGCGCACCGACGGCGAACAGGATGAAGATCGCGCCGATGCCCGTACTGACACTCGCGGCCGCGGCTTCGCCGAGCGACGCCAGTGAATGCCCACGCCGCCAGCCGATGAATACGGCGATCATCGTGGCGACGACGAGGCCCACCTGGTTCGGCCCCCCGGCACCGCCATCGCCGAACAGATAGTACGAAAGACCCACCAGCACAACCAGGCTGGCGACAGGGATGATCGCCTCGGTCAGCGTGACCGGTTGAGGTGAGTCGGGTCTCTTCATTTGAGCTTGTCCCCGCATCGGCACCGACCGCTACCCATCCACTACCGCGCCCGCGAAGTTCGGCTTTGCAAACGCGTTGCGTGTTCGCTCTGAATCCGGCGAGCACGCAACGCGCGCGAGTCGCTCGCTGGATCAGTAATCCACTGGATCGCGCATGATCGGGCACGTCATGCAGTGGCCGCCGCCGCGCCCACGACCGAGTTCCGCGCCGACGATCGTAATCACCTCGATGCCTTCCTTACGCAGCAGCGTATTCGTATAGGTGTTGCGGTCGTATGCATAGACCACGCCCGGCGACGCACACACCAGATTCGCGCCGCTGTCCCACTGCGTGCGCTCGCGCTGGTAATCGCTGCCGCCCGCTTCGACGACGCGCAGTTTCTTCAGCCCCAGCGCTTCGGCCACCACGTCAACGAACGGCTTGTCCTCGCGGTGCAGTTCGACGCCGCTCGGATGACTGCTCGGCCGGTAAGAGAAGGTGCGCGTCTTGTTCATGAAGTCCGGTGCGAGCAATACGCAGTCGCGGTCGGCGAACGTAAACACCGTGTCGAGGTGCATCGCCGCGCGGATCTTCGGCATGGCCGCCACGATCACACGCTCGGCGGCGCCCTTCTTGAACAGCGTCGCCGCCAGTTGGCTGATCGCCTGGCGCGAGGTCCGCTCGCTCATACCGATCAGCACGACTCCTTTGCCGATCGGCATCACGTCGCCGCCTTCGAGAGTCGCCATGCCGTGATCCTGGGTTGGATCGCCCCACCATACGTTGACCTTGCCCGCGAAGTCCGGGTGGAACTTATAGATCGCCGTGGTGAGAATCGTCTCTTCATGCCGCGCCGGCCAGTACAGCGGGTTCAGCGTTACCCCGCCGTAGATCCAGCACGTCGTGTCGCGCGTGTAGAGGGTGTTCGGCAGCGGGGGCAGCAGGTACTCGGTGGTCCCGGCGGCTTCCCGCGCGATCTCCAGAGCCTTGCCGCCATGCGCTTCCGGAAAATCGTGCGTGGAGAGTCCGCCGAGCAGCGTTTCGGCGAGCTTGCGATTCTCGAGTCCTTCCAGATAGCTCCTCAGTTCGTCGATAAAGCCCAGCCCAACCTGATTGGGCACCACCTGGTTATCGAGAATCCATTTCTTGCCTTCGGGCACCGCCACGGTTTCCGCCAGCAAATTGTGCATTTCCAGCACTTCGACGCCGCGGTCGCGCATCTTCGTGACGAAGTCGAAGTGATCGCGCTTGGCGTTCTCGACCCATAGCACGTCGTCGAATAGCAGTTCATCGCAATTACTCGGGGTCAGCCGCGAATGCGCCAGCCCTGGCGCGCACACGATCACTTTGCGCAGCTGCCCGACCTCGGAATAGACGCCAAACCCGTCCGCTTTCGCATCTGTACTCGCCATGATGATCTCCTGAATGCCGGCGTTTGCCGGCTCTGTTCAACCCGGTGTCACTAGAGCGCGATCATTCCTGTCGCGAGTCCGTAGATGCCGATGACCGCGCCAATGACGGCAACGATAAAGATGATCCAGTCCGAAGTGGTGAAGACAGTCTTGCTGCGTTCGCGCCGCGCCCAGATATAAAGCGCAGTGCCCGGCGCATACAGCACGGCGGAAAGCAGAATGAATTTCAGGCCGCCCGCATAGATCATGAAGACCGTATAGATCACGGCGACACAGGCCATGGTCAGGTCGCGCCCGCGTTCATTCGGGCGTACCTCGTAGCTTTCACCGCGTTTTGAAAGCATGAATCCGTAAGCCGCCACGAACAGATACGGAATCAACGACATCGCGCTCGTGAGATTGAGCATCAGCGCGAACGCGTCTCGCGAGAAGTAGGTGCTGATGACGAAGAGCTGCACGACGATGTTGGTTAGCCACAGCGCGTTGGCCGGCACCTTGTTGGCATTTTCCTTCGCGAAGATTCCAGGCATGTCTTCGGTCTTCGCGGCGGTAAATAGCACTTCGGCACAGATCAGCGACCAGGCCAGATAAGCGCCCAGCACCGAAATGAGCAGACCCACGCTGACGAAGATCGCGCCCCAGTGACCGACCACTGCTTCGAGCACGGCCGCCATCGACGGCTGGCGCATGCCCGCGACATCGGCGCGTTGCAGCACCGCATACGGGAGCATCGTCACGAGAACCATCAGCGAGGTCACGATGACGAAGCCCATGATCGTGGCCTTGCCGACGTCGGTACGCTCCTTGGCATAGCGCGAATAGACACTCGCCCCCTCGATGCCGAGGAACACGAACACCGTGACCAGCATGGTCGCACGCACCTGCTCGAAGAGATTGCCTTCGAGCCCTCCGCCGTAGAAGTTGGCGCGGAACAGGTCCATTCTGAAGCCGAAGATCAGAATGACGATGAAAACCAGGATCGGGATGATCTTGGCCACCGTGACGATACTGTTAATAAAGGCCGCCTGCTGCACGCCCTTGAGGATCATGAAGTGGAATAGCCATATTCCGATGGACGCGACCACGATCGCCATGACCGTGTTGCCCTCGCCAAATACAGGGAAAAATGCGCCGAGCGTCGACTTGATCAGCACCCAGTAAGAGACGTTGCCGATGCAGCTGCCAATCCAGTAGCCGAAAGCGGAGAGAAAGCCGGGGTAGTCGCCGAAACCCGCCTTGGCGTACGCAAACACACCCGCGTCCAGTTCCGGTTTGCGTTCGGCGAGAGATTGGAAGACACGCGCGAGCATGTACATCCCGGTGCCGGCAATCAGCCATGCAATGACGGCGCCCAAAGGCCCAGTCGCGTTTGCAAAAGTTCGAGGCAAGGAAAAAATCCCCGCTCCGACCATGCCGCCCACCACCATCGCGGTGAGCTGCATCTTCGACATTTTCTGCGCTGTGGACGCCATTCGGATTCCTCTTTAGTTACCTTTTTAACTAGGGTCGTATTTAGATCGAACGTAACGTTTCTTCACAGCTCATCGCGACGGGCCAGGCCTTACAACTCTGCAACCGCACCTGAAAAAGAATGGTACGTCCACAGGGTTTTGTCAAATAGTCGGCAGTTAATAGAAATCTGCCGGGTCGAGGGACACCACCTTACTCGGTGTCTGCCCCGGCATCGGCGAATGCAGGTCAGCATGCGTGATCGGGCATTTCTTGCCAGTCCTAAAAGTCGGGCTGAGCACATTGTTAGTGGAGTTAGCCGTTCGATTCGGTCGCAATCAACCATAGGTGGAAAGAAGCAGGCGGTGCGCAACCGGAAGTGTCAAATCCACGCGGGGGATGCCGGTCAGCGGCGATCAAATTGGAAAGCGAGGCGATAATGGATCCGCTCATCGAAGCTGACCCAGGCAGCGGACAATGTGCTGTTGATTACGATTAATCGCTTGTATGCAGAACGACTTTACCGGCGTCTTACCGTTTTTATTCAGTGATGCAAATTGTCAATTAGTGTCGTTCTCCGCCGCCTTCCAGATCCGCGACAATCGCTATGCCATTGGTGATGGCGTCCGCGTCGTGTACCCTTTTCTGCCTGAAATAAAGAATCACTACAGCGCGCGGCGTCCTGTTTCGCGTTCATGCATGAGGAATGCCAATTTCCGAATCGTGAGGCGCTCGCGGCGCGGTTCGCAAATGCGCGAATTTCCGCGGTCTGCCAATGCGCTTGCAACCGCTTCGCTCTATCAATGGCCGCGCGCGAGCGCGTACGAAGACATCTCGACATAAAGGCCCCGAAGTTGCCTTTGCGCTTCGTCGAATTCGACTATCGCGGGAACGGACTGCCGATCGCGGTCCCTATCTCTTGCGTCGTTTCAGCTGCGCCCCGCTCGCCTGCATCAGGGAACACTGCAAAGGATGCGCCAGCTCGGCCGCAAGTCCGCCGGTCAGGAAGACGACAATCGCCAGTAGCCGCCTCATACGTCCTCCAGTACGGAAAGACTGGCGCCATCAGCGACGCCGGCTTCCAGCGCATACGGATCGACGCCTTCGAGGCAGCCGATATTGACGCGCCACAGCAGCGGGTCCTTGCGCGTCTGATGAAACGGATAGATGCCGCAATGCTTGCAGAAGTAGTGTTTGGCGACCTTCGTGTTGAACTGATAGAGCGTCAGCGCATCCTCACCGCTCAGAATCTTCAGTTGGCTTGCCGGGAACAGCGGCGTCATCAGTGCTCCCTTGCGACGGCACAGACTGCAATTGCAACGACCGGCGGGAACGATCGCGGTACGAACTTCGAATTTGACGGCCCCGCAGTGGCAGGACCCTTGCAGCAAGTCGGCGCTCATGGTGCTCTCCGTGATTGGCAACGACTGCTTTATAGCCTGGGTTGCAACGCGGATTGTGTCGCAATGTATCTACTGCCCGAGGCGATACACAACATTGCAATAGACAGTGCTCCAGATGCAATTCTGGCCGGCTTCACGGCAAGGGCGGCGACGTGCAGTTTTCGATGGAAGCGGCGACGGCGGCATGCAATCCGCGTAATGGGATTGCAGCCGCTTTCGCCACTGGATTCTGTTAATCGATGCTCAAGTGTGAAATCGTCGCAACACGCGGCGCGAGCGATCTGGCGGCGGCGGAGCTTGTCCATCCTTGCTCGAAAGCCGCTCGTCGACTCTTCGCGCCTGGTGTCGCACGTTTGAACGCATGGCGATCGGTGGGCGCCCTCAGACGCCGCCGACCGTCTTCACGCTCTTCCACTGTCCTTGCTGAACCTGGAACAGCGTGTAAGGCGGCTTGATCAGATCACCGTACGGATCGAACGTAATCTTGCCGGTCACACCGTTGACGGACACTTTCCCAAGACTGTCGACGATCTTCGCGCGATCGAGCGAATCGGCGTCGTGAATCGCCTTGATCATCGCTAGCGCGGCGTCGTATGCGAACGGCGCGTACAGTTCAACGTCCTGATTGAAGCGCGCCTTGTAACGCTTGCCGAATTCCTGCGCGGCGGGAAGTTTGTCGAGCGCAGGACCGGGCTCCAGGTCCTGCGTGCCGTTGCCGGCCGTGCCGGCTATCTGCAGGAACGCATTGCTCTTCAGCGCGCCCGCACCGAACAGTTGCGCGGGCATGCCAAGCGAGCGCATCTGTTTGATCAGCATCGCACCCTGCTCATCCAGCCCACCGAAGAAAATCAGGTCGACGTTCTTGCTCTTGAGTGTCGTCAGAATGGCGCGGAAATCGACGGCCTTGTCATTGGTGAATTCGCGATCGACGATATTGCCGTTCGCTTCTTTCACGCCCTTTTCGAAAGCGTCCGCGAGCCCCTGCCCGAATGCCGTGCGGTCGTCGATAATGCCGATCCGTTTGGCCTTCATCTGATCGACCACGAAGTGCCCGGCAACCACGCCGCCGACGCCGTCGTGCCCCATGGTGCGAAACACGTTCTTGTAGCCCTGTTTGGTCAGTTGCGGATTGGTCGATCCAGGCGTAATCATCGCGACATTCGCCTGATGGTAGACCGTTGACGCGGGAATGCTGCAGCCCGAGTTGTAGTGGCCGATCACGCCGACCACGCCGTCGTCGACCAGCTTCTGTGCGACCTGAATCGCCACGCGGGGGTCTGCCTGATCGTCCTGCACGTCGAGCACGAACTTGACTGGCTTGCCGCCCACCATCGGATGCCGGGCATTTTCCTCATCGAGCGCCAGTTGCGCGCCGTACTGCAGGTCCTTGCCGACGCGCGCCACAGGCCCGGTCAACGGTCCGACAAAGCCAATCTTGACGGTTTGCGGATCGGCGGCCCAGGACAGCGGCACATGCGCGCCGAAGGCGCAAACGGCCAGACTCAAAAGCCAATAGCGGCGATTCATGATGCGCTCCTTGCGAGATGTCGCGTCGCGCGTTGTGGATCGACCGATCCGATGCGCGACGCGTCGAGAATGTCCTGAGATACCTGCTGCAAAAAAACCGTCCACTGTTGCGGCCTCCGCACGATGCTAGAAGCGCGTGGCCGCGTAAGGCGCCAGATCGAGCGGCGGTGTGCGCCGCGCGATCAGATCGGCAACGATGCGTCCGCTCACGCCGGCCAGCGTCAAGCCGAGATGCTGATGGCCAAATGCATAGACCACGCGCTCGCTTGCGCGTGAGCGACCGAGTACCGGTACGCCATCGGGCAAGGTCGGGCGGAATCCTAACCAGTTGTTGTCGGGTGTACCGAGTGCGGGCAGCGCGCGCCTGGACGAAAACGTCAGCAAATCGATCAGCGAGCGATTGCGCGTTTCGCTGAAGCCGCCCAGTTCGACGGTGCCCGCAACGCGAATGCCATCGCTCATCGGCGTCATGTAAAAGCCGCGTTCGGCCCAGCCGACTGGCCGGGAAATCAGTTGCTGCGCGCCTGGATAGCGCACGTGATAGCCGCGTTCGGTATCGAGCGGCACGGTGTCACCGCATTGTCTGGCGAATTGCGCGGAGCGCGCGCCAGTGGCGACCACCACGTGGCTAAATCGCCGCTCGCGGCCGTCGGCCATCACGCTCGCGCCGTCAGCGTAAGGCTGTACTGCGCTGACGGTCGCGCGTTCCAGCTTCAGCCCTTGCGCGGCGAGCTGCTCGTACAGCGTCTCCAGGAAGCCCAGCGGGTTGGAGAAATGCCAGCTGTCACTGAACAGCACGCCTCGCTCGAAAATTGGCGCAAGCGACGGTTCCAGCGCGCGGATGCCGTCGCCGGCAAGCACGTCGAAGGCAACGCCGAGCTTGCGGCGCAGATCGAGCGCGGGACGCGCGGCGTCGAACGAGGCTGCGTTCGAATACAGATAGAGGCACTCGCGCGGCCGGACAAAGCGCGCCAGTTCCTCGTTCGCGAGCAGTGGCGCGTAGCCGTCCTGCGCGCGTCCGAGCAACGCGGCGAGCGCACCGGCGCTCGCCTCGTAACGGCGCGGCAGCGAACTCACCAGAAAGCGCGCGAGCCACGGGGCGAGCTGCGGCAGATAACCCCAACGCAGCCTGAACGGACTGTCGTTCGACAACAGGAAACGCGGCAGATCGCGGAACACCGATGGATTGTTCACCGGGATACACGCGTAGTGCGCGAACGTTCCAGCATTGCCGAACGATGCGCCTTGCCCGACTCCGGACGGGTCGAACAGCGTGACACGATGACCGTCGCGCATCAGCGCCGCGGCGCTCGCGAGGCCGATGAATCCCGCTCCGACGATGGCGATGTCCGGCATCACTTGCGTCCTTCAATGGCCTGTTGCCTGATCGGCGACAGATAACCGGTGGCGCTGCCGAAGCCCGGCTGCGGCTGCCGTTTGGCCGCCAGCAGATACGCCATCGATGCGACCGCGAGGCTCGCCGCGCTCGCCATCAATTGCGGACGCAGCGCGGGATCGGCGCCCATTGCGGCGAGCACGCCAACAATTGCCGCAACGACCGCGTACGACAGCCATGGGAACAGCCACATCCTGAGCGTCAACTTTTGCGGTTCGGTCGCCTCGATGCGCCGGCGGATGCGGATTTGCGCCAGCGCGGTCACCAGATAGACGAACAGCATCACCGCGCCGGACGCGTTCACGAGAAACAGAAACACACCCTGCGGCGACACGATAGCGGCGACGATCGCCACATACCCGACCACACTGCTCAGCAACACCGCGAGCCGCGGCACTTTGTTCTGCGTCAGTTTCAGCAACGACTTCGGCGCATCGCCGCGCTCGGCCAGTCGAAAGAGAATCCGCGACGACACATACAAACCGGAGTTCAGCGCGGAGAGCACGGCGACGAGGATGATCGCGTTCATGATGTCGGCGGCGCCGGGAATCCGCATCGTTTCCAGTGCGGCGACGAACGGCGAGTGTCCGGTGACGATGCTGCTCCACGGCACGATGCACGCGATCAGGAACATCGAACCGACGTAGAACGTGATGACCCGAAGGATTACCGAACGCGTCATCGCCGCGACGCTTTTGGCCGGATCGTCCGACTCCGCCGCGGCGATCGTCGCGATTTCCGCACCGCCAACCGCGAAAATCACAGTCGGCACCGCCGCGAAGATCGACATCGCGCCGAACGGCATGAAACCGTGATGGTCGATCAGGTTCGCCACCGCGCTGCCGGTCGGGCTGAAGCCGAACAGATACGCGGCGCCGACCGCGATGAAGACGATGATCGCCGCGACCTTGATGGAGGCGAACCAGAACTCGAATTCGCCGTATGACTTGACCGACAGCAGGTTGATCAGCGTCATCAGCGACAGCAGGACGAGGCCGATCATCCAGACCGGCGCGGGAATCCAGCGTTGCAGGATCGCCGCGCCGGCCACCGCCTCGACCGCGACGACGATCACCCAGAAATACCAGTAGAGCCAGCCATTGGTAAAACCGACCCAATTGCCCAGGCCGATGCGCGCATATTCGGTGAACGAGCCGACGCCCGGGACGGCGAGCGCCATTTCGCCGAGCATGCGCATTACCATCAACACGACAATGCCGGCCACGAGATATGACACGCATGCGGCCGGCCCGACGGTAGCTAGCGTCGCGCTGCTGCCGACAAAAAGCCCCGCGCCGATGATGCCGCCTAGCGCAATCATCGTGACGTGGCGCTGACGCAGCGCGGCGCCCAGTTTGGGTGTGGGTTTGGAGGAAGAGATCTGCGGAACGCTCATCGAACAACTCCTGCTGATGGATGGCTGGACATTGCCGGCAGCGCCGTGTCGAGCCACGCCACCAGACAAACTCTGCCATCTAGAATCACACAATATTTTTTTGTGTGCAATTAAAACGCTTATTGTGTGGCCCTGGCATTTTCCCTGGCCCGTCCCGGTGCGTTTCTTGTCAACCGTCGTGCAGGCCGCCTAGCGCTTTGTAGGGCTTGCAGTTGGGCAGGTGTGGTATAAAATCGGCAAATCTCCGCACAATTGCGGACAAAGCTGATTTTGTATGGAGACACGCGAAGATATGGTTTCTGCCAAAGACGCCGCCCGCATCGCCAAAGGCGCGCCGGAGCAGGCAAAGCGTTCCACGTATATCGAGGTGTCCAGTTCGATCGAGGGCGAAATCCGCAGCGGCGTCTATCCGCCTGGCAGCCGGCTTCCGCCGCAGCGGCAGTTGGCGACTGAACTCGGCATCAACGTGTCGACGGTGTCGCGTGCATACAAGGAATTGCAGTTGCGCGGCCTCGTGATCGGCAGCAAACGGCGCGGCTCGCTGGTCACGGGCGGGGCGATGCCGAGCGTCGAACCCATGCAGCCGGCGACCAATGCGGCGATCGACCTGACCGTGAACCGGCCGGCGACCGGCGAATTCCTCACCTGTCTCGCGCGTACGCTCGCAGACTTGCCGCGCGATCCGCGTTATCCGCAGTTGCAGGAGTACCAGCCGCCGCAAGGTCCGTTGTGGGCGCGTGCCGCCGGCGCGCGCTGGATGACTGCGCCAGGTTTCACGCCGTCGGTCGATCACGTGGTCGTTACGAGCGGCGCGCAGCACGGTCTATATGCGGTGCTCAACAGTTTGATCGGCACCGACGGCGTGATCCTCGCCGATCAGCTCACCTACTACGGCCTCAAGGCGCTCGCGCCGGTCTTCCAGTTCGAGATCGTTGGCATTCCTAGCGATCAAAACGGGCTGCTGACCGAAGAGGTCGAAGCGGTGTGCCGACGCCGGCCGGTGAAGGCGATCTTTACGGTGCCCAATCTGCAGAACCCGACCGTCACCACGATGAGCCTCGAACGGCGCATGGCGCTCGTCGACATTGCACGGCGGCACGGCGTGGCGATCATCGAGGACGATGTCTATGGACCGCTCGTCTCGCAGCGCCTGCCGACCATCGCGAGCCTGTGTCCCGAATTGACGTTCCATATCGCGGCTACCTCGAAGATCCTCGCGCCCGGGCTGCGGCTCGGCTATCTGTTGAGTCCGCCGGACAGTTCGGCGCTGTGCGCGGAAGCCGTGCGCACCACCGCGTGGATGCCTGCGCCGATGTCGATGCTGATCGCGTCGATCTGGATCGAGGACGGCACCGCGCGCCACATCATGGACGCACAACTCGCCGAAATCCGCGCGCGGCAGGACCTCGCGCGGGAGCTGCTGCCGCTGGAACTGCTGCAGACGGATCCGGCCTGCATGTTTGTATGGCTCAAGCTGCCGCCGCCGTGGCGTGCCGATGATTTCGCGGCGAATGCGAAGGCGCGTGGCGTGGTGGTCATGCCGTCCTCAGCGTTCGCGGTGGACCGCTCGGAGATCGAGCACGGCGTGCGGATCAATCTTGCGTGCGCGACGAGCCGTGATCAGCTGGTCAGTGCGTTGCGGTTGTTGACGGGGACGCTCAAGGACCGTCCGCGTGCGCTGTTCGGGACCATCTGAAGCACAGACAATCCGTGATTGTTATGCGTGATTGAAGGCGCGTCGATGCCACGCGCGCATGAGACCGATGTCAAATATCGTTGGGCGCATCGAGCGTTCATAGTGAATCGGCGACGAACGACAGACAACCGTTCCAGCTTCAGGAGTCTGTCGACTCGCGCGCCGTAACCGTGTGCTTTTCGTGTCACGATTTCATCACAAAGACACGTGACCCTCCCAAAGAATAGATAGGCAGCGCCTCGTTCCACACGAATTCCCTACACCTATCTTTTGACCGTCTTGTGACCGTCTTGTGACCGGGCCCGTGCATGATCGCTTAGGCCATCCCACGTCACTGACCAGAGGTGCCACCATCGCAAGTGAACAAATCTCGCATCACACAGGCGGCATGGGATGCGCGCGCCCCCTGGCGATTACCCTTGACTTTTAGGCAGCAGCCCCTTTCAATACGAATCGTGCGGGATCGCGTTTTGCCTTTTAAAACATTTCGCACGTCCATTCAAAATTTCAGACGTTCTTGACAGCGCGGTTCGTTCGTCCGCCGCTTGTATCGAATAGCCGCCCGCCGCTCTGGTTTTTTTGCTGTCGTTTCTGTCCCACCGGTTTTCTTTGTCCGCCGTGCATTTCGGCTTCAGCTCGCGACATGGAGCACTCCTCACAACGGAGTTGTCTTGGCTGCTTCGAAAGATCAACCAGTGCGTCACGCGCCCGCTCGCATCGACCTCGCCTTGCAAGGCGGCGGCTCTCATGGTGCCTTTACATGGGGCGTCCTCGACCGGATTCTCGAAGAATCGTGGCTGCAGATCGAGGGCATCTCCGGCACATCGGCGGGCGCGATGAACGCAGCCGTGCTCGTGAGCGGCTATCAAATTGATGGCCCGGCCGGTGCGCGAGCCGCGCTCGAAGCCTTCTGGCGACGCGTCTCCGACGCCGCGATGTTCAGTCCGTTCCGGCGCAGCCCCTTCGACGCGCTGATGGGACGCTGGACGCTCGATCATTCGCCGCTGTTCATCGCGATGGATCTCGCAGCGCGCATGTTCTCGCCTTACGACATGAATCCGCGCGGCGTCAATCCGCTGCAAAAGGTCCTGCAGGAATCGATCGACTTCGCCCATTTGCGCGACGCGCCGATCAAGCTCTTCATCACCGCGACCCGCGTGCGCACCGGCCAGGCGCGCGTGTTCCGCAACGCCGACCTGTCGCCCGACGTATTGCTCGCGTCGGGCTGTCTGCCGACGCTGTTCCAGGCCGTCGAGATCGACGGCGAAGATTATTGGGACGGCGGCTACGCGGGCAATCCGACCATCACGCCGCTAGTTCGCGAATGCACGTCGAGCGATACGCTGCTGGTCCAGGTCAATCCGGTCGAGCGGGATGAAACGCCGCGCTCCGCGCGCGACATCATCAGCCGCCTCAATGAAGTCGCGTTCAACGCGCCGCTGTTGAAAGAATTGCGGATGATCGCGCTGCTGCGTCGCGCGGCGGATGCCGGCAGCGACGAAGGGCGTCACTGGGCCGAAATGCGCATTCACCGGATCGCGAGCGAAGAGATGACGAAGCTCGGCTACTCGTCCAAGCTGAATGCCGAATGGGCATTCCTGACGATGCTGCGCGACGAAGGCCGGCGAGCCGCCGAAGCATTTCTCACCGAACACGCCGACTCCATCGGTGTGCGCTCTTCGCTCGACCTCGACGCGTTGCTCGACGGAGTCTGACCATGGACGTCACTATCCTGTCCCCGCTCGCGGTGGGCCTGGGGTTGTTCGGCATGCTCGCGAGCCTGGCGCTGTTGATCGGCTTCGCGTATCGCGGCTGGAGCGTGTTGCTGCTCGCACCGTTTGCCGCGATGCTCGCCGCCGCGATTTCCGGCGAGCCCGTTCTGGCACATTGGACCCAGACCTTCATGAACAGCGCCGCGCGCTTTCTCGCGCAGTTCTTTCCGCTGTTCCTGCTGGGCGCGCTGTTCGGCAAGCTGATGGAAGACAGCGGGTCGGTGAAGGCGATTGCCAGCTTCATGACTGAAAAGCTGGGCGCGCATCGGGCGATTCTCGCGGTCGTGATCGGTGGCGCGTTAGTGACGTACGGCGGCGTCAGCCTCTTCGTCGCATTCTTCGTGATCGCGCCGATGGCGACCGCACTGTTCCAGGCCGCCAACATTCCGCGCCGCTTGATGCCAGCTGCAATCGCGCTTGGCACGTCGACCTTCACGATGTCCGCGCTGCCCGGCACGCCCGCGATCCAGAACGCGATTCCGATGCCGTTCTTCGGCACGACGCCGTTCGCGGCGCCTGGCCTTGGCGTGATCGCGAGCGTCGTGATGGCGAGCTTCGGGCTATGGTGGCTGTCGCTGCAGCAGTCGCGAGCGAAGGCGGCGAACGAAGGTTTCGAAGGGCTGAGTGTGGTCGCCGGCGCCGCGGCCGCGGCACCGGCATCGAAGCCCGCAGCCAATGCGAACCTCGTGCGTGAACGCGCGACCGTCTCGCAGAGTTTCGACCCGGAGGAAATCGAGCACGGCCATATCAGCAGCGAACTGCCGTCGTTCGGTGTCGCGATGACGCCGCTCGTGCTGGTGGTGTGCGTGAACTTCGCGATGAGCGTGATCGTGCTGCCGCGCATCGACGCCGACTATCTTGCCGACGTACGTTGGGGCGAAACTTCGCTGTCGGCGGTTGGCGGTGTGTGGGGCGTGTGCGTGGCGCTTGCGGTCGCGATCGTCGCGCTCATTGTGCTGAACCGCCGGCGCCTGCCTGCTCTGCGCGACACGATCGATGCCGGCGCGAACGCGTCGGTGCTGCCGGTGTTGAGCGTCGGTAGTCTGGTCGGCTATGGCGCAGTGATCGCCGCGTTGCCAGCGTTCGCGCTGGTGCGTGAATGGGTGCTCGGCGTGGGCGGCGGCCCGCTCGTGTCGCTCGCGGTCGCGACGAATCTGCTCGCGGCGCTCACCGGCTCCGCGTCCGGCGGCCTGACCATCGCGCTCGACGCGCTCGGCGGCACCTATCTGCAACTGGCTGCGCAACATGGCATCGACCCTGCGCTGCTGCATCGGGTTGCGGTGATTTCATCGGGGACGCTCGATAGCCTGCCGCACAATGGCGCGGTCGTTACGTTGCTGGCGGTGTGTGGTTCGACGCATCGCGAGAGCTACCGGGATATCGTGATCGTCGGCATTCTCGGCGCGCTATTGGCGCTGGTGGTCGTGATCGTGCTGGGGTCGATCGTTGGGTCGTTTTAGATTGCGCCGGGGAGCGGCAGCGCGTAGCACTCAGCTCGCATTCGCTTCTGCAGTCAGCGGGACTGATGGGTGAGGCTTGCCTGCAAACCCAGGTCTTCTCAGGCCGACACGCGTGATGAGTTCATGCGCCCGAACACGAACTGACCCAGATACCAGACCAATTCCGTGTTCGCGAGGATAAGGTCCTCCGTCACCGTCGACGGCTCGAGCTTCATCCGTCGCAGCATCAGCTTGCCTTCCCGCGAAGTCGTCCATGCATGCATCAGGTCTTTGCGCGTTTTCGCGTCGGCCGCGTTGAAGTGGTCGCGGCCCTTGCGCGAATCCTCGTTCATGCGCGCGCGGACTTCTTCTTCACGCGACGCAACGCTGCGCGCCACCGAATTTCTCGTCTCGGATTTGGCCACCTGTTCCTGCGTTTCGTCGGCGATCAGCTTGGCCTGAACGTCGACCATCGTGCGCTCGGCATCGGACATCTTCCAGTTGTCGCGCAACGCTCGCATCAGATAGCCGGCGGGGCTCTTCTTGACCTGCCCGCGTTGGACCCTGAATCGCGTGTATTCGACCGCTTGCAGGATGCGCTCGTCGGTCCACACATCGCGATTCTCCGAAATGTCGCTGAACTGCTTGGTCGACAGCGCGAATTCGTCCGTGAGAATCTTGTACAGGTGACTGGCGTCCGCGAGACTGGCCAGCACGGCGTCCGCCGTGTCCTTGCGTTTGAGCAGGAACCTGATGCGGTCGATTTTCTTCGACGAAGTGGACGCGGTCCGGGTCTCGTACGACAGCTCGATGTCCGACACGTCATTGATTTCACGCACGGCCGGCTCGAGCCAGTCTCGCTTGAAGTATTTGAAAATGGCCGCGTTGGCCCCCATTCTGCCAGGCCAGTTGCGCATCTCGTCGAGCTGGATCCAGTCCGTTCGGCCGGCCGGGACGTGCGGCAGGACTTTATCGTAAATCGCGCGCGCGAGGCTGCGCGTAAACGCGGTTGAAATGCGCAGACTCAGCCAGTGAGATTTTTGGGGGTCGCGAATGTGAGGGACGAGGCGTGGATGGACGTCGAAACGCATCCGCCCGCGATGGAAGCCCACCATCCCTATCAACTGGACCTGGACCCAGAGGTCGTTCTCGTTGGGGTCGCGGTCGATCGGCGTATTGGTGACACGGACTTTGGCGTTTTGCGCTTCGTCTGCGATGGTACGCAAGTGTTTGAGGTTGCGGCTGTCGTAACGCATCAACCACTTGAAGTAGTTCAGCTCGACGTCGTACTGGTCCCGCTGTTCAGGCTCCTGGGCTACGATGAAATACGCCGCATCGAGGAAGCGCCGCGCCGGCAACCCCATGTTGACGATTTCGGTGAAGAAGTCATTGCGCTGATAGCCAATCTCACGATTGGCTTCGTTGATTCGCAATCCCAGGTCGAACATGTCCTCGAACAAGGCGAGTGCCATCTGGCGAGACGTTGCCTTCGACTTACTCTCTTCCGGATTGTCCGCCGCCATGTTTTTCGTCCGCTCTTTTTCGCTTCCGGGACTGTATGCACACGGTGGTGAGCTGTCAACACACAGAACCTCACCATCACTGGAGGCGGCGGCGATTCTGTGACCTGGTCGTCCAGTTGCGCACATAGAACCTCACCATCCGCACAACGAACCTCACCACTGCGGTGCCGTATTTCCAGCAAGAGCCTTATCCCACGGGGCTGCTCATCGATCAGGCCGGTGTGCGCACAACCTACCTCACCTTCAGGATCGCTGCGGACCTTCGAGCACATCAAACCTCACCTTGATGGGGAAGCAGTCTCACTTTGCTGCACAACAGACAGCACCTACGTGCACATCTAACCTCACCTTTGGCACAATGCACCTCACTTTTTCAAGCTTAAGTGGTTGAATTGAATGGGTATCGGGTAATCCTGTGGGTTTGTTGGCTTGTTGTGTTTTCTAAAAAAACATACAAACCGGCTGTCAAAAGCAAAGTATCCAGCGTAGAGAATTATGGTGAGGTTGATTGTGCAGATGGTCGTATCGCGCCCAAAGCGCAGCCGATGGTGAGGTTAATTGTGTCGATCAGCATTTCGGACGGCGATCGCGCTCAGAAATGCGGTGATTCGGCGCGTGATGGTGAGTCGAATGTAGGTGAGGTTGTTTGTGCGGGCTGATAAAAGGCTCGGTCGAGGGCCTGAAACTGCCTGCTGACCGCGCGGAAGGTGAGGTTCGTTGTGCGGAGTGGAGCTATCCGACATGTCGGAAATAGAAAAGTGCACAATTGACCTCACCCTCTGCTGAATTTGCGAGCATCAGGTGGGCTGCGAGAGGCCTTCCGCGGAAGGATGGTGAGGTCGTTTGTGCCTATTGCAGTTTTTGAGACAGGCAGCTGCGCGTTTTATCACGAGCCCGCTGGCCCGTTTGCATTCGATCTGAGACGTTTTGAACCCCAAAAAAGGGGCGATATTCGATATTTTTGTGGAAAATCTGCGTAAAAACAGCGATTTAAGAAGCTAACTTCAAGCATTTCCTGTATTCTGAGGTTTCTGGAATTTTATGGAAAAACCTCAGAATGGTCAGAACGAGCCAACTCCCTGCCGTAGACCGAACCGTTCACTTTGAGCAGATCAGCCAGTTTGCGGAAAAGGTCACGATTTTCACTAACGAACTGCGCGACACGATTCTGGCTCCCCGTCCCCGCAAGACGGCTCCTGTTTTCAAAACAGGGGAGATTGCAGAGATGTGCAATATCTCCCACTCTCAGGTCCAATATCTCGCAACCAAAGGCGACGGTGAGTTGCCACCCGGCACCGCGGCTGGCACCGGTCGCACGCGCACGTTCACGTTGGAAGAAGCGCGCATCTGGGTGCAGAAAGTGTCCGACATCTACCAGACCCCGCTGGTCACGCGGTTAAAGGAACCGGACGGAAGAATCATCATTACGGCGCAGCTCAAAGGCGGCTCGGCAAAGACCACCACCACGATGTGTCTCGCTCAAGGGCTTTCGCTGCGCGGGCGGAAAGTGCTGGTGGTTGACCTTGATCCGCAAGCGTCTCTTTCAGAACTCTGTGGACTCTACGCAGAGAAAGATGTTACGCCGGAAGACACGGTGCTGCCGTATGTCTACGATCAGGAAATCGAGGGCGGCCTCGAGGCGCGGGTCCAGTCAACATACTGGGATGGGATCGACGTGATTCCCGCGCATACCGAACTGATCGGCGCCGAATTCCATCTGCCCGCGATGCAGAAAATGAGGCCGGGCTTCCGGTTTTGGACCGTGCTTCGGCAGGGGCTCGAGCCGCTGAGGAAGAGGTATGACTACATTCTGATGGACACCTCGCCGTCGCTGTCGTACCTCAATTTGAACGCCTTGATGGCAGCGGATGCGATGGTCATGCCGATGGTGCCGGAGAATCTGGACTTCATCAGCTCGTTGTCGTTTTGGCGGCTCTTTTCGGATGTGTCCAAGAGCTTCATCAAGTACGAGAAAGACAAGAAATACGACTTCGTTTCGCTGATGCTGTCGAGGGTCGACTATGGCCGCAATTCGTCTGCGCCGATCGTACGCGCGTGGGCACAAAGCGCCTATGAGAATTGGCTGCATTCGATCGAGGTGCCGGCAAGTTCCGTGATGAGTACGGGCGCCTTGGCCTTCTCGACCGTCTTCGACATCAGCAGTACACATAGTGCGTCCAAGTCGTTGCAACGTGTACGTCAACCTCTGGTCGACTACTGCCGATGGGTGGACGAAATCTATTCGGAAAAATGGAGGAACGCGCAATGAGCAACATGCGGGAACAACTGCTGGCCAAGACATCTGGCATCCGGAAGACCTCGTCGATCAACGAAGACGAGGTTAAGCGCAGCACGCGGACGCAGACGGCGCCTGGGCTGGCGGGGGCTTTGGCGGTTGCGCAACTCCGGGTTCAGGAGTTGGAGGCGACCGGTGTTGCGTCGCAATTGCAGGTAGCCGGGATCCTGCCGAACCCTTGGCAACCACGCCGCGTGTTCAACGAAGCAAAGCTCACGGAACTCGCCGAGTCGATTCGCGAGGTTGGGCTTATGCAGCCCATCGTCGTTCGGCGCGTGGAAAACGATTATCAGATCGTGGCGGGTGAACGTCGGTGGCGCGCCCACAAGATGTTGGGATTCGACACGATCAAGGCGGTTGTTGCCGATTGTTCCGATTCGGACATGGCGGTATTGGCCATGGTCGAGAACATCAGCCGCGATGATCTGGCTGACTATGAAATCGGTGTTGCGATTCGCCGTTCCGAGGCAGAATTTCCGAATCGAAAGCGGCTGGCTGAGGCTATGGGCCTGTCGCGCGCCGGCCTCTATCAGTTTCTCGCGTTTGAGAATCTGCCGGACTTTATCAAAAAGGATCTCGATATCCAGCCTCGTTTGCTCGGTGGGACTGCTGCTCAGGCTATTGCCGCAGCTATAAAAAAGCACGGGGACGACGGACAGAAAGCCGCAATCGAAATTTGGCCACTTGTTTTGAAAGGCGAAATCGACCAAGGTAAGGCCGCAGCGGCGATTAGCGCGCTGGCGACTCGTCAAACCACATCGACCGGGACGAGCGGACGCAGCATCGACAAATTTTTCTCCGGCAAGGAACATGCGGGGAGTATCACCAAGGACATCAGCAACTTCACTGTCAAAATTAAGACTGGCGTGATCACGGAAGCGCAAGAGGCGCAGATACGGGAGCTGATCGGTCGGATGTTTCAGCCTCAACCGAAGGCGAACTGATTGAGTACTGGATCGGAGAGAAAGCCCGCAGACCGCGGGCTTTTTTATTTCATGAGGAGCGCTGGCAGCCTTTTGGCGGCAGTGTCTAGACTCTAGACACTGCGGCTAAACCGGATATGAGAGCTGCTGAGGTGGAGCGAGGCGGAGAGGCCGTTGAATTCTCTCGAGGAATGAAACCCCCAGCGTCCACTTCCATTTGGATGCGAGCGCGTTCGATCCGACTACGAGCCCGGACAGGCTCAGCTGACCGATTCAATTGAAATTCTTTAGGTGGATAGCTGAGTCAGGTAGCAATACACATCGGGTCTCAAACAACGATTTGGACCGTATCACAAGACATAATGCGAATGACGACGGTGGACAGTTATTTCGCATCATCAAACGCAACCACGCTCTTTGTCGGTAGGTTCACGGTTCGCGCCAGGCCGGCTGACCTCAAATCCCCCACGAAGTTGCGCCTATCTTTTTCTCTGTGGCGCATAACTGATGAGAATAGGGCGCGCAGCACGTCGTGTATTCCGGCGTTCATCCCACGAGAATTTATGTCCTGAACGCTGTCCTACGCAATCTTGATACCTCAATGAGAATGCTGACGAGCGGTACGCTCGCCAACGCCGTTGATACCGCCCACAGATCTATTCGTCCCAACTTCTGGTTCGCAGCGGTTCTTTCGCCTTCAGGCACGCCGTAGGATCTCGCCTTGCAGCAACAAGGTGCTGAGTCTCGAAGCGACCGCCGTTCGATATGTTGCGCCGATATTCAGAGAGTCATGTCTTCCGGTCGAGCGCCACTTGGCTGCGGAAACATGAAGGACGCCTCTTGAACGGAAGCGTGTCCGGTCATCGCAGAAAATCTTCCTTCCCTGCAATTTCTCGTCATCCGGCTTGCCCGTAAAAATACCCGGAGAGCCTAATACGAAATGGGCAAACGTTTCGGGGCGTTCGCTAGTAGGAGAACGGATGCGATGATCGCTGTTCATATGTTCATGATCTGCGCGCCGCAAGGTTGGGCTTCGCAAGACATGCCCCGGTGAACGGGGTGGCACTGCTCGTTCAGCGGTGATGTTGACCCACCGAAAACATCCTGATGTAGATTGCGCGGAACCGGCCCTCTTACCGCTCTTAACAAGTCAAAGCTAGCGCGTGTCAAAGCGTGTCGTTGGTCGTCTTCTAAATGTGGAGGAAAAGTGACTCGCGCTCGCCCAGTCTATATGAGGGCGGAAGGGCAGCACGTAGAGTTGCGAGCGAATTGGCTAGGGCAACAGGATGTTTCTCAGAACTGAGCCTGCATCTTGCGCGGTCGTGAGTTGCGCGTGATCGGCCATGCGCGGGGGCTGCACTGAGTTGAGGTGGAGCGGGGTTTGCGTGCACCTCATATGAACCAAACAGATCTGCCGATTTGGATCTGCTTTCTCGCAAGAACGGCGCTAAGTAACGGAGCCATTCATAGCATCGCAGTTTCCTTGACTTGCCAGACTACATCACGCCGCGTTGTGAGCGCTTCGCCGACATAGGCCACTTAGAAATATCAGTCAGGGCGGCAGTGACCTGCCCTGGCAGGGCAACCTGGCTAAATCACTGAGACATGTAAAGCTCCACCACAGTCCATCCGAGCATGGCGGCCCGATTCTATGGCCGTTGGGATAGTAAAGCGGATGTCGTTACTGGTCGCCTAACTATTGCGGCGTTGCGGGCGAATTTGCTCGCACCTATCTGTTTGACCGCGATCAAGCAGACGTCGGCAGCCGCCGGCAGAACCCGTCACCCATCCCCATGCCGCCCGCAAGGCCTAAGAGGAATTTCGGAATTGCGAGATATTCCCAATCAACAGGAGACGTGCGCCGCGTCCTGACAACGGATATTGCGGACATCGCAAGAACCACGACGACGTTCTCCCTCGCGATTTCGCTACGCAGAGACAGCGGAGCCCGAATTAGCTTGCACTTCGCCACAGCCTCAAAGTAGAGCACTACGATCTCTACGATGCTCAAAACGAACCGCGATCGAGAAGCGCCTTGACCGCTATAGGTTGAAAAGGCCCATCGGCCGGTTACCATCGGATCGATCCGATACGGTTGGATACGGAGCCAGTTAATCAATCTGAGCAATTATAATTGGGGCACGAACATATGGCTTCACGAGAAGTAAAGTAAATGCACTGTCACCGATTACTGTACCGTGCTCCTTTTTCACAAAATGAATCGTCACACGGCGGATGGAGGAGCGCGCTGATAAGTCAAACTTGATCTAAATACCGCGTCGCCTCGTCATTAATCGGACGCCTCGTAAAAACGGCCCGTGAAACATTTCAGAAAACCGTCTTGGATCGGTAACATTATGTTTTGTATGCGGTTTTTGTCACATAAGGACATATGTTTCACGAAATAGTGACATTCTAGGCCGCTCACTGGCACTATCCTCAGTTTTTTCGATCTCTGTTCGAAATCAATCGGCAAACCCGATCGAATGTAGCATTTGATACGTAATGTGTAGTCTTGATACCGACTTACGAAACCACTTTACCCAAGACGATCACTGCAACATCTGCATGACCTCTCTTGCAACTCTATTTGCCGCCTAGCCGACCGATCCGAAGATATATGGCCTCCGGGGCTCACAGAGCCGGAACGAATATTGTCACCGTTTGCAGTATTTCTTTTCTCAACCGAAAACGGTCGTCACTTTTTGTACTCCGCCGCTCAGTCATAGCGCGTCGGGACGGTAGAGGTCCAATTATTTCCGGCAGAACGCAGAACCGATTCGCTCACGTCAGGGCGTCGATACGCCCTTCGCGCCATGGGTCCCGCTCCGTCAAGCAGCATTCCCTTGCGATCGCGTAGGTGTTACCCAGAAAAATCCATTGCCCAACTCACGGGGTGACTAAGCGGATAAGACGAACGAGCAACCAACAAGCGACGCTCACCTCGAACTATTGCCCACCTGCCGCAAAGAACGGCACTACATCGCCTCGCGACAGACTCCGCTGCTGTGTAGGTAGGGGAGGGTCCAAATACATCCAGCCCATCAACGGCATGTCATGCCTATCGCCGTTGCCATGCGGTGTTCGCAGTCGACAACCGAACCCCCTGAGTGGTCGGTAGGTTTCAAGAGTGTTTCAAACGGACGACTCGAGCCGGCGGATGATCAGTCAATCGTTCTGGATGCATTCGAGAAGGGGATGGCGCAATCCCGGGTCGCCGCAACCGCTCAATCCGGCACCGTTTGTTCGCCGACCTCAGGACGCGGCGCGCGACCTCGTCGTCACGGACTTCGCCATGCAGCAATATTCGACCAACGAAGACGAACTCCGGAAGAATGATCGACCGGTTCAAAGGTCCGTATCCGGACTTGCCTCTAGTCGCCTTTACAATTCTGACCCCAATGGCGGCATGGCATTCTTCATCGGATGACACACAAATGGGCATTGCGGGCATCGTTGGCAAAGACCAGAGCATGAGTGTCCTGGTACGGACCTGCTTGCGCGCGTACTCGAAGAAGGAATTGGTTTTGACGGTGGGCATAGCGGCACGGCCTGCTCAAGAGGGAACGACAATCGAATCTTTTCGTCAGGCGCGGCCGCTATCGCTCAGAGAGCAGGGATCGTGCGACTGTATGCGCTCGGGCTTTCGGTGACGGACATTGCACGAAGTCTGAACCACTCGCTTCCGACAACTGCTACGCAAAAAAGCGCGCTGTCATGCGCAAACTCCACGTAGATACGAACGCCGATCTTGTCAGGTTCGCTGTTGATTTGGGATTGTCATAATCAACATTGCGGACCTCGGTTATTTCAGCTTTTGACTTTTCTGTCCCGCCCTCATCTGACTAGAGGACAAAGTAAGGATGCCGCCTGTTCGTTTGCCGATGAACGGCCGGCAATCACGCTCGTCACTATCGGTCAATTCCGCCTTTTTCCATATTCAGTGCCGTCGTGAATTTGGCCAGCAATGCGCTGAACCACGCTATGGACGAACGCGAAGCTTGCGTTTTCGCAGCGTCTCCTGAAGCAAGCTTCGGCGCTGGCCAATGTCCTGGCCAAAGAGAGGTTTTCTCACGGAGCGAAATTCTGTGTCCGCCAGGAACTCACCATTGCACACGCTGAGGGCTTTGAAGGCGCAATCTGAAGCGTCAGCGTCAAATGTCGTTCGTGGTCGTCATGCTGCTGACTATCGCCGTTATGTGCCCAGGTAGTTACGCCATGGGTAGCCTCTCCGTGTCGCCGACGGTTGAATCGCAAGCGGTCCGGATCTGGGAAGAGGACTTCAATACCTATTAATCGAGGCCAGAACGTGCTTGCCACGGCGCGATTGCTGCCCGAATTGCGCATGCCGATGAGCCATGACATTCGCACTCCTCTCGATTCATTAGCTGGGAGCATCGAACTCATCCCTTCCCGGGTCCACTAGCGCCGAAGCAGCCCGCGCGTTCAAGCCACGCAGGTGTCAGCTATGAGTCTGCTGCAGATCGTCAACGACATGGTGGACTTTCCGAAAATCAACGTGGGCGAAATACGCCTTATCGAGGGACGGGCATCGATAACGGATATGTTGGAGCACTGTGTTCTGGCGCACTTTACGCTTTCCATTCGGCGGAAGGTCAAACTCCACGTGAGTGATAGAACTCGATATTTCGAGTTCCCTGCAATTCGACTCGCTCAGAGTTTCGCAGATAGTCAACAATCCGATCGGCAACGCATTCAAGCTCATGCTGTCCGGAAAGTGAGCCGCGCGCTGGCTGCCGATCACGGCGAAAACCTTGGTGCAACAGTCCTGAAAAGCTCGACCCCGCCAACGCAGGTATCGATAGAAAAAATTGCTAAATCGTGGTGCAGGGTGCCGAACTCTGAACTCGTGTGATTGCAGCGATTGAAGCTCGTCACTAGGGACTCCTAGCAACGAGAGGAGGGAGACCTGACCCGGGTTCGGCGGTGCAGGTAACGCGGCGAATGTGCCAGGCGACAGTCGAAGCGCCATCACCTCTATTGGATCGCTGACGCGCTCTCGCAGCCCACAGAAAATCCGGACTCGCCCCTTTGAGCTACTTGCTCGATATCCTCATGCAAGATGCGCCGGATTTCAAGAATAGCCTGAGGCGTTTCCTGCACGCTGTGTCCCGCGACGATCACCTCTTCGGAGACCGCGCCCGCCAGATGGGCACTGCGATAAGGGACGACACCGTCGTCGGAATCCTCGAGAGGACCAGTTGGCCTGCGCCTTGCGATGATCGAGTGAAAACAGACTGTCGGGCTGATCGGCAACTGCGCGGTTGCACGAATGAGCGGATCGGTTTCGCGCAGTTGTTCGATGCTGTTGGGAACGTGCAAGGTTTGGCCCTCGTTCTGTCCACTATTGTTGTTGGTGGCAGTCTGCATCACGTCTTCGAATTCATGCAGCAGCGCGAGGGGCAAGCGCACCAGGTTCGACGCCCAGCGAGCAATGCGATTGCTGGCGAACGGTGTGCCGCGGTGCGGTGCCGCGATGAAAATCGCCCGCTCGACTTGCGGCATCGGCGTGAAGCGCAGCAGACGATCGAGCCGCACATCGTTGCGATCGAGCTCGGTGCCCTCGGGCACATACTTCTCCTGAAACGTCGTCCATAGCTCTTCGTCGGAGGTCGAGACGAGCAGTCTCGCCAGCACCCCGCCCATGCTATGTCCGATCAACACCATGCCTTGAGAGGCCGGTAACGTGCCGGCCGGATCGAAATGCGCGAGCGTGATGCGCGCCGCTCTGCGAATCCGCGCCAGGCTGACGAGTATCGGCACGTTGGTCGGGTAGTAGACCTGCCAGACCTGAAAGTGCTGGCGGAGAATCTCGTCGCCCTGAATATCGTTGGCGACGTTGACCCATGCTTCGGGGCTGCTGGCCAGGCCGTGCAGCATCAGAACGATGCGCCGGTCCGGATCGAATGGCTGCATCAAATAGATGCGCGGACTATCAATGGCGCGCGACCGCCCAAACAGGTTGCGCAAAGATTGCCCGGCAAAGCCGGAACGGGCCAGCCAGATGCCATAGCCCGCACTGAAATTGGCGGCCAGCGGCACGGTCTGGCCATGTCGTTCCACGCTCTTTTCGCGGTATGGGTCGTAGACCGTCAAGACCACATCGTGTGCGCTGCGTAACTGGCCGAGATTATCGGCGTTGAACGCAAGAAGTACGGTGACGTTCGGCGACGGCATTTCACTGAAGGGACGCGCCGGCAGTGTCGACCAGCTTGTCGCTTCCCGGCTGGCGCCTGCCTTGGTTTCCGATGCCTTCGCCGCTTCCGCCACTTCGGACGCTTCCGCCGCTTCGGACGCTTTCGCCGCTTCGGACGCTTTCGCCGCTTCGGGCGCTTCCGCCGCTTCGGGCGCTTCCGCCGCTTCGGGCGCTTCCGCCGCTTCGGACGCTTCCACCGCTTCCACCGCTTCGGGCGCCGGCGTCGGTGCACCCGTGACCGCGACGAGTTCCGCACCCAGGCCGTCACGTCGGTAGATGCTGCGCAGCCCCGCGAACGAGAGCCTCGACGCGGGGATGACTTCGCGCGGTTCGCGCACGCCCTCAGGGAGCCGAAGTCGGCTCAGGTCGATATGAATGGTCCAGCCTGCTATCGACTGGGCTCCAGGCTCATCGTTGCCGGAATTCGCTTCGAGCGTGGCTCGCCGGAACAGCGCGCCGGCGAGTTCCTGTACCGCGTAGTTGTAGTAGTCGCGAACTTGCGTCTGCCGGTCCTCGAACGCGCGTTCTCCCGCTGTACGTTGACCGAGAAAGAGAAACGCGTAGGCATACCGGGCCGTTCTCAGCCACAAATCGAATTGCGCGTCGCTCCACGGCGGCCCGTTGTTGGGTGTCTGGGCGATCGCCATTTGCAGCGAAAGCTCCGCCAGACTGGCGAGGCGGCGGTCGACTTTGATGCCCGGTACGGTCGTGACCGTATCGATGCAGTCCTGCGGTGTCCTTTGACAAGGGCCCTCATCGAGCGCGGCGACGCGCAGTGTGTCTCGCGTTGCCGCGCTAAGTCGGCCGGTCGACAGAATATCGCCGCGGCGCATGGCGATGTACTGCTGCGGGCCGAGCGAACTGACGCGCACCATCGCGCAGCCGGATAAAAGGCAGACGACTAGCAGGGCGAACGTAAAACAACGCGACTTCCACGGCGAGAGACAGCGCGTCACGATGCATGCGCCCATGCGAGGTGATCGCATGTCTTCGGTCCGCCGGCGCTTTTCTTCAAGGGAACGATTCGGCACGCGGATCGCCGGGCACAAGACCGACACCGCAGTGGAGCTTTCGTATGGGGTCATCTTCTGGCGCGCCAGGATAAAAAGTGGCGCAGCGGCAGCATTGTCAACAGGCCGACGTCCGCATATCCGCTAACAGGAAGGTCCACGCAGCCACGTGAAAGTGGGCCATCCTTCCGTAGTGCCGCGCAGTCAGTAGTCTTGCAGTGGACTGTTGCCATGGCTGCATTGCCGACAGGGACTTTCCGGGTTCACAGGTCATGGCATGCATGGCCACGGAAACCGGAAAAAATGATGGAGGGTCTATCAGCTCTCTGCGGTATCGCTCCGTCGGGCCATTGTTCGGCGCTAAGTTTGTTTCATAAACCGCAGTTTTATGCGCGGCACTTGCGAAGTCACACGCATATTATTCATCGCAGAGTACTGTACGCTTGGCAGATTGCTTACGCAACAAGCTGCCATCAGTGAAGGGGCACAACACTGACTGAAGATGACCGCGGGCCCAGATTGGGTTCTCATTAACCGTTGACTTCTTCGAACAATTGAAACTCTGGTGGAACACATTGCGTTGTCCTACATGGTTAGCAGAGCATCTTCACTAGACAACCACACCACCCGACGCCGGCCTGGAAGTCATTGACGGCGACTGCTTCGATCAGCCATCATGCCAATGCGCATGCAGCGCAGCCGCAATCTGAACACGCTTTCGACAACGAGGCACTTTCGTGGGAAACGATGACGTGCTCGTGACAGCTGTGCGTACTGCCTGATACAAGCACTCCTGCTTTCTTTGCGCGGTAATATTTGGCACGTTTACTGATAAAAGCAAAACAATCTGGATGAACGTGGTCTGCATCAAGGTCTATCTCGCCTCAACTGCACACTGGCAGCGAAATTCTTGACAACAATTTGTTTGGGAACTTAAATACTTTTGCAGGAAGGGCTTGTCGCAGGGAATCGGCCGGCCGCCCGCAGTAGCAGACGACACGCAAAAGCTATCGTTCTGAAGTTCTGGCGGAATGACGTTCGTGCAACGCTTGAGCTGGGCCCGCTTCATCTTCTTCAGTTTGCACCAGCATTACAGTTTGGCACTTCGACCGGATGTCTGAAACCCGGAGTCAGGATGCTTATGCTTGCAATGGTGTTCCAGTCATCGTCTCTCGATCCAAATGGATGATCTGCACAATCATGCTGGTCGGCGGTTCGCCGACTGACTTTCCGGTGTAGTGACGGGCAGGATCAACTTGGAGCGCTGGGAGCCGACATGGACGAATTCAGGCACGCTGGAACAGGCCTCGATGATGGAGGCACAACGCACACCAACACACTACTTCGAAAGGAATGCCTTGCGGTGCTTCGTTCGCCGGGACCGAAGGGGCCTTCGACGGTGCGGCGGATTCCGTATGACATGTCCACCGATACGGAACACTGCGGATTTCTGACCAGTACATAAAGCCCCGTATATCGTCGAGGCCCGAGACGCATTGCGACCTCGTGAACGACACGGGTTGCTCGAGAAGTCAGCCGAGAACATCATGAATGCTTACCGAATCGATGCACCCCGGGCCCGTCGATTGACCGGCGTCGCATTGACATGTTGTGTGCTCGCGCTGTCACTGTCGGCCTGTCAACGCCGGGCTGAAACGGTGAGCGGCGATGCCAGGCCCGCCGTCCAGCTCGCCAGGGTCGCGCCGGCCGACGCTTCCGCCATCCGCATCTTCACGGGCCGTGTCGAACAGACGAGCATTTCGCCGCTGGCGTTCGAGGTGGCGGGACGCGTCGTGCAGATCGCCGTGCTGGAAGGCGCGTCGGTAAAACGCGGCCAACTGATCGCGCGAATCGATGACGAACCGTACAAGCTGCAACTGCAACGCGCGAGCGCCCAATATCAGCAACTCAGCGACGACCTGAAGCGCAAGGCGGTGCTGCGCAAAGACGGCATTCTTTCGCAGGCAGGCTACGACCAGTTGTCGGCGGCAACAGAGGCAGCCCGCGCGCAACGCGACATGGCGAACCGCGATCTGCGCAATACGCGGCTGGTCGCACCATTCGACGGCCGGCTCTCGCGTCGCAATGTGGAGATCCAACAAGTCGTGCAGGCAGGCATGCCGGCGTTCAATTTTGAAAACGTCGGCCGCGTCGATATCGGGGTTGATCTTCCGCAGAGCATCGCGGAGCGGCTGCTGGTCGACAAAACGCTCAGGGCCGAGGCGTGGCTGCCCGAACGCCCGGACTCGCGCTTCCCGCTTCTGTTCCGCGAACGGACCACGCAGACCACGCCGACCTCGAGCGGCTACCGGCTCGTGTTCTCCGTGCAAGGCACCACCGCGGCCATGCTGTTCCCTGGGATGGCCGTTCGCGTGCAGATCTCAGACACCGCTCGCCAGGTCGTGCAGCGTGACAATAACTACTTCGCGATACCCATAGCCGCCGTGGCGATCGGCGCGGATGGTCAGCGCAATTTGTGGCGCTACGACGCGGCGTCGGGTCGCGTGCACGCCGTGTCTGTCAGCGTTCGCGAAGTCCGCAACGATGACGCGGTGGTGTCGGGAGCAGTAGCGGACGGCGACCGCGTGGTGGCAGGCGGCTCGCAGTTCATGAAGGAGGGAATGGCGGTCCGGCCCATGGAAGCTCCGCAATGAATCTCGCGCGCCCCCTGATCGAGAAGCCGCTCATTGCGTGGGTCATCACCGTCATTTCGCTGGTGGGTGGCCTGATCGCGTATGTCAACATTGGCCGGCTGGAGGACCCGAAGTTCACGATCAAGACCGCGGTCGTCGTGACGCTTTATCCCGGTGCGAGCGCACGCGAGGTCGAGCAGGAAGTCACCGACCGGATGGAAAGCACGATCCAGCAGATGCCGCAGGTGGAGTCACTGCAATCACGCTCGTTGCCGGGTTATTCGGAAATCCGCGTGCAGATTCGCGACGCCTATACGTCGGCGCAGCTGCCTCAGGTATGGGACGAGTTGCGCAAGTCGGCCGCCGACGCGCAAATCAGGCTACCACCCGGCGCCGCGCCGACGATCGTGCTGGACCGGTTCGGCGACGTCTACGGGATGTTCTACGCGCTGACCGGCGAAGGCTATACCCAGGCGCAGCTGTATGCGTATGCGCGGGAGTTGCGTAAGCAGTTGCTGACGCTGGACGATGTGTCAGACATCGTGATCGCCGGCGAGCAGCAGGAGCAGATCGCCGTCGAAGTCGACCAGGCGCAACTGATCTCCAACAACCTTTCCACCGACGATCTCGCGCAAACGCTGTTCGTGCAGAACGAGATCCGTCCGGCGGGCCGCGAGCGCGTCGGCGATCTGTCGTTGCGCATCGCGCCGACCGGTTCGCTCGATTCCCTGCAAGCGATTCGTTCGCTGCCGGTCGGCAATACGCCTGGACCGCTTCTGCTCGGCGACATCGCGCGCGTGAGCCACGGCTATGCGGCTATCCCCACTCACGTTATTCACTACAACGGTCAACCGGCCGTGACCATCGGCATCAGCGCGCGCGCAAACGTCAATGTGGTGAGGGTGGGCGAGGAGATCAAGGCGAAGATGGCCGAACTGGAGCGTGATCGTCCGATCGGCATAAAGCTGCACTCGCTTTACGATCAACCTCAAGTGGTGGACGAGAGCGTACGCGGCTTCATTTTCGACGTGCTGCTGTCCGTGGCGATTGTCGGCGTGGCGCTGGGAATTGGGCTCGGCTGGCGCGCGGGCGTGATCCTCGGTGTGGAACTGTTCCTGTCCATTCTCGGCACACTCGCGGTGATGTACGCGGCGGGGATCGAACTGCAGCGTATCTCGCTGGGCGCGCTGATCATCGTGATGGGCATGCTGACCGACAACACCATCGTGGTGTGCGAAGGCATGCTGGTCCGCGTGCAGCGAGGCATGTCGCATCTCGATGCCGCGACCGAGGTGCTCAAGCAAAGCCAATGGATCCTGCTCGCGTCGACGGTGGTCGGGATTCTCGCTTTCTCGGGCATCGGCCTGTCGCCGGACGCGGTGGGCGAGTTCTGCGCGTCGCTGTTCGCGGTGGCGGCGATTTCGCTGCTGTTCAGTTGGGTGATCGCGATCGGCTTGACGCCGCTGTTCGGCACCTATCTTTTCAAGCCCGCGAGCGGCCCGCAGGAAGACCCGTTCAAGGGAAAGATGTACCAGCGTTACGGCGGGCTGCTTGCATGGGTCACGAGGCGGCGAGTGGGCGTGATCGTCGTGCTCGTCGTGTTGACGGTGCTGGCGGGATGGGCGTTTCGTCTCGTTGAACAGAGCTTCTTTCCAGCGTCGACCACGCCGATCTTCTACGTCGATATGCGTTTGCCACGCGGCGCCGATATTCGCGCGGTGACCGAGAAGAGTCAGCAGGTGGAAAAGATTCTGCTGAAGCGTAAAAACGTCACCCAGGTCGGCACCTATATAGGCGGCGGGGCCACGCGCTTTTTCCTTGTGTACGATCCGGAGACCCGGGATTCGTCGTATGCGCAGTTCATCGTCGGCGTGACGGACGCGAATGTCATCGATGACATGATCCCGGACATGGAGGCGGAACTGAAGAAGCGTTTCCCTGAAGAGCACTGGACCATTACACGTCCGAACTTCGGTCCAGGCGGCGGCGCCGCGATTCAGGCGCGTTTTTCCGGTCCGGACCCCACGGTTCTGCGGCATTTGTCGCAGGAAGCACAGGACGTGCTGAAGGCGGATGGCCGCATCATCGCGATCCGCGACGATTGGGAGAATCCGATCAACGTCGTGCGCCCTCGCTTTGACGAGTCGCGTGCCCGTTCGGCAGGCGTCACGCGCCGGCAGGTCAGCGACATGCTGGCCTACGCGACCGAAGGGCTGACAGCGGGCATCTATCGCGAGAACGACCAGTTGCTGCCGATCGTATTGCGCTCGCCCGACTTCGCGCAAGGTGTTGCGGGCCTGCAGGACATGCAGGTTTTCAGCGCGGGTTTGCGCCGCTATGTGCCGCTGGGAGACGTGGTCGATGGCTTCGAGGTCTCCACCGAGGAAGGCGCGATCGCGCGCGAAGATCGCATTCGCACGTTGACGGTCTCCGCCAATCCCATCTACGGACAGAACAGTGTCGACGCATTCCGGCGCATACGATCCGGGATCGAGAACATCAAGCTGCCTTCCGGTTATCGCTTCGAATGGGGCGGCGAGCATGAATCGTCGACCCGTGCGCAGGAAAGCCTGTTCCGGCAGCTACCGCTGGGTTTCGTCGGCATGGCGCTACTGGTTCTGATGATGTTCGGGCGGCTCAAACCCGCGCTCGTCGTCCTGCTCGTGGTGCCGATGTCGATCTGCGGCGTGACCCTCGGTCTGTTGCTGTTCCGCGGCGCGTTCGGCTTCATGGCCTTGCTGGGGCTCCTCAGCCTGATCGGCATGCTCATCAAGAACGGCGTCGTGCTGGTTCAGGAAATCGACGAGCAGATTGCCGCCGGCGTGCCTCGCATGCAGGCGGTGACGCTCGGTTCGATGAGCCGGCTCCGGCCGGTGGCGCTTTCCGCGGGAACAACGGCGCTCGGCATGGTGCCTTTGCTGTGGGACCCGTTCTTCAAGGACATGGCGATTACGATCATGTCGGGCCTGGCTTTTGCCACCATCCTCACGATGGTCGCCGTGCCCGCGCTGTACGCGCTGCTGTTTGCGATCAAGGAAGCGGAATGGGAGCCGGGTCAACGCCCGGTCGCGAAATGATGCGCGCGCGGCACTACTACGTTCTTGCGGTCGCGGCCCTGCTGCTGGAGGCGGGATGCACGGGCTCGCTGCAACTCGATAAGCCGGCCACGCTTCCTGCGCAGTACTCGGAGACTCAGAGCGCTGCCGCGGCACCCATGTCCCCGCAAGAACTGGCGACGTGGTGGACCCAATACAACGACCCCACGCTGACGCGTCTGGTGGAACTGGCGCTCGCGCACAACTTTGATATCTCCATCGCGTATGCCCGCGTCGATCAGGCGCAAGCCGGGATTCGGGCGGCTCGCTCGCTGCTGTTTCCGTCGGTTGGCGTTTCAGTCAGCGGCGCAAAATATCGCGGCGGTGAGACACAGCTCGAATTCCAGGAAGTGCTGGGTATCCAGAACACCGACGCGAACTTCTGGCGAGTCGGGCTACAGGCGCAATGGGAGATCGATCTTTTCGGCCAGGGACGGGCGCGGCTCTCGGCGACGCGTGAACAGGTGCGCGCGGCCGCCGGCGACGCCGAAGCGGTGCGCCTGAGCGTGGTGTCGAGCGTCGCCGATCTTTATGTGACTTATCGCGGACTGCTGCGTCAGCGCACACTGCTTGAACAGAGCCGTTCGATCGCCAGCGATTTCGTCAGCATCGCTGAGAAAAGCTTCACCGCCGGGGTGGTGCTCAGCACCGACGTCCAGGCGGCTCGCGCCGGGCTTGCTCAGGTCGACGCACGTCTGGTGGAAGTTCAGAGCGGTATCGCGCAGGCCCGGCTGAACTTGCAGAATCTCTGCGGCGTGCAGCCGGCAGATTTCGCGGGAATTCTCGACGAGAGCGATACGCTGATGCCGGCACTTGGCACGATCGCTCCAGGCCAGCCTGTCGATCTGCTGATGCGGCGGCCCGATCTGATTGCGGCGCAAGCTCGTGTGAATGCCGCGGTAAAGCAGACGGATGTCGCACGCCTCAACTATTGGCCGACCATCTCGCTGAGCGGGCTGCTCGCGCGCAATGGTTGGGAACTGGCCGGCCAGAGTCTCGGCCCCAGCACCTTCTGGCTGTTCGGCGCAGCGATGGCGATGCCCCTGATTGATTTCGGCGCCCGTCGCGCGCAGGTGGAGTCGACGGATGCACAGGCGCAGCAAGCCATGTTGAATTACGAAAAGACCGCGCTGGGCGCACTGTACGACGTGGAGCGCGCGCTCGCACGTTTGAACCGGCAGGACGAACTCTTTGCCGCGCGCAACGAGGAAGTCACGCAGCGGGGCACCCAGTTGACCCAGGTGCAGCGTCGCTTCGAGGTGGGTGATACCGGCCGCCTGGACATCGACCAGGTGCGTGTGTCGCTGCTCGAAAGCCAGTCGTCGCAAGTGCGCGAGCAGGTGGGCGAGTTGCAAGCGCAGTTTGCTCTGTTCAGGGCAATGGGCGGCGGTTGGACGGCGGGTCAGCCGGCGGCGGGCACACAGCAGCCTCCTGCGGGACCAGCAACAGCGAGCGCGCCGGTCTCGCAGTAGCGGGCGAACAGGAGCGTGCCGCATACGCGGCGCGCCATCGCACAGCGCAGCGGCAAGTTGCGGTGCTCATTCGCATTCGCCTCTTACCGGCAAAACTCTCCTTTCTGAATGGTGAGCCATGGCGTCCCAGCCCGAGACAAAACTGTCGCTGCCCGCGTTGACCGCGATGGTCGTCGGATCGATGGTAGGCGCGGGCATCTTCTCGCTGCCGCGTAACTTCGCGCGCGCGACGGGGCCGGTCGGCGCGATCATCGCGTGGTGCGTGGCCGGTATCGGCATGTATGCATTGGCGCGCGTTTTTCAGGCGCTGGCCGAACGGCGCCCTGAACTCGACGCCGGCGTGTTCGCGTATGCAAGAGCGGGCTTCGGCGACTATGCGGGCTTTCTCTCCGCGTTTGGCTACTGGATGGCGGGCTGTTTCGGCAACGTCTCGTACTGGGTGCTGATCAAGTCGACGCTCGGCGCATTCATTCCGGCGTTCGGCAACGGCAATACGCTGACGGCGATCGGTGTGTCGTCGGTCGGCATCTGGCTGTTTCATTTCGTGATGCTGCGAGGCGTGCAGCAAGCCACGATGATCAACACCATCGTCACGGTGGCCAAGGTCATTCCGATCGTGCTGTTCATCGGCATATTGATCGTGCTGTTTCGCGTCGACATGTTCCGCGCGAACGTGTGGGAAGGCAGCGATGCGCTGTCGGCGGGACTGTTTTCGCAGGTGCGGGCCACGATGCTGGTCACCGTGTTCGTGTTCGTCGGCATCGAGGGCGCGAGCGTCTATTCGCGCTATGCAAAGCGGCGCTCGGATGTGGGCGCCGCCACGCTCTCCGGATTCGTCGCCGTGTTGTGTCTGCTGGTTCTGGTGACGCTGCTGCCCTACGCGACATTGCCGCGCGCGGACATCGGCCTGATGCGCCAGCCGTCGATGGCGGCCGTGCTCGGCGCTTTGCTTGGGCCGATTGGCTCGGTATTCATCGGCGCGGGGTTGATCGTTTCGATTCTCGGTGCGTACCTCGCGTGGTCGCTCATATGTGCCGAAGTGCTGTTCGCCGCCGCGCGCACGGGCACGATGCCGCGAATCTTCGCCCAGCAAAACGAGCGCAAGCTGGCAGTCGCCGCGATCTGGCTGACCAGCACCGTGGTGCAGCTGTTCGTGATCAGCACATATTGGTCGATTGACGCGTTTGCGCTGATGATCAACCTCACCAGTTCGATGGCGCTGATTCCGTATTTCCTTGTCGCCGGCTACGGCATCAAGGCGGCACGTCATGACATCGAAGAGGGCGCTGCGCAGCGCAATGCATTGCGGCGCGACTACTTCATTGCCGCATTCGCGACGCTCTATACCGTGTTCCTGCTATTCGCGGGCGGTGCCAAATTCCTGATGATGTCGGCGCTGCTCTATGCGCCAGGCACCGTGCTGTTCATCCTCGCCAGACGCGAGCGCGGCTTGCCGGTCTTTGTCCGCGCCGAGTGGATCATATTCGCGGTTGCCGTGTGCGGCGCCATTGCCGCGCTCTTCGGTCTGATCACCGGCGCCATCGTGATCTGAGCGGACGCTTCGTCGTACTCGCGAAGGACGCAACGCACGCAAGGTCCGGCGTTCTTCGCACTGCCCGCGTCCAGCAATCCCACGCACCAGCTCAAGCAGCTTGCCTGGCGTGGGCGAATGGTTGTCGGCGCGCCTTGCCATCAGAAGATCGATACGCGGCGGTTCGCCATCCAGCGGCCGGCGGCGGATCGACTTGCCTGCCATCGTCGCGTTTCTCAAGTCGCACAAGGTTGTCGTGAACTACATTCCCGAACGGCTACTGGTGCTCGATGCGCTGCCGGTCACGCCATCGGGCAGGGTGCAGAAGTTCAAGCTGCGCGAAATGTTGCGCGAGAACGGCGCGATGAGTTAGCGCGAGGTGGCGCTCGCGTTGCATGGGGCGATTGGGCGATCGAAAGATTGGAGTGGAACTGGAGACGGTGGATCGAGGCATCCGCTCGTCAGGCACAATATGCAACTAACCGTCTGCCGCGACAGTCCCTTACCTGCAAGCAAACTCAGCGGGAGTTTTATTGCAGCAAACCAGTCCTGCGAGCAGGAATCGGGGATCGACATCCGTCGCACACGCTCACGGCACTCCTTCAACTTATGAAGGAAGGCTAGTTACTGTCGCCCTTATCCGGCTAGCTGACTGCGGAGGCCAACGCGCGCAAAGACAGACAGAAACCTCCGATTCCAACGACCCGAGCCGGACCGAGCCCCGACCGCCACTCCCTGCTCATACCCAAACACGGTCCCAGCCCGCGTCCTCGCGAACCGAGACTTAAGGTTCTCTTAAGTGGACGGCCAGCCGCGACCTATATCCCGTAAGGCTTTCCGGTCTGTCCGTACCGGGCGAAAGTTTCCAGCTACCAGCCTAGCTACCATTTGCCACGGCCTGCGTATGTGACGCGATGAATTCGCACAGACTGTCATCTGTGATGGCAGATGCGCGCCGGCCAAGCTTGACGAGCGTCAGTTCGCCAGCGCGGACCAGCCGGTATATGGTGGGCTTCGACACGCCCAACATGATTGCGGCATTCTTGATGCGGTGCAGCCGGACGGACTGCACGGAACGGTTAGCTTCGGGCTTCATGGCGTTTCATTCTCCTGCGTAAATCCGAAGTGCCCTTGCAATGGCGTGCAGTCGCGCTTCCATTGGTCATGATGCTCAGGACAGTAGTGGGTGTCGGCGCCGATCTCATGTGCGTGACTTGCGCACATGTGCCGGTCGCAGGTGTTTCCGGGGCGAATCGGGTAGTCACACTGGTAGCCGCTCGACGCGCGGCAATCATCGGCCGAGCAGCGCCGGCGGCGCGTCCGAGTGCATACAAATCCCGATGCGCCACTAGGCAGGCGGAAGGTATGCAGGGCATCAGATCACCCCCAATTCGTGCATCTGCCTCAACCGCGTCGCGACGTCCTTCGAGATATCGAAGAAGCTCGAAGCGCCCTTGCAGTCGACGAAAGGTAGCGCTCGCGCGTCGTCGAGGCGAAAACCGTAAGCGCCATCGATGTGCCAGGGTGACGTACGATCACAACTCGGGATGCACTCGCCGATCGTGGCGGCGCCGACGGTCCCGCCGCGCTGCCACTGTTCGAATGGCGGTAGTTCGAGATCTGGTGCAAATAGCCGGTCTGAACGATGTTATATCTATGGATAGGAGATCTTATTGAACCGAGAGGACTGCATTCCAGGTAGTGGGTACAGCCGCATCTTTGAGTCGCAAGCTGGCAAGCCC